>NZ_MOMO01000227.1:0-123664 GCF_009933855.1 Pseudomonas sp. SG-MS2
CCCAGCCGTAAACCCGTCACTACCCCATTCTTCACCGTCCAGTCCGACATGTACCCGCCCGACGCCCTGGCCCACGCCAGCGAGCTGTTGCGCGGCGTCATCGAAACCATCGACGAACACTGCCGCGCCCGCGCAGACGAACCTGGCCTGAACATGCTGAGCAATGCCATGCATGCCAGCGAGATCGCCCATTCGCTGGTCGAGCACGTGCACGCTCGGCTGTTTGGCCAACGGACCGAGGAGTGAAGCCATGGCAGACGAACCCAAGGTCCTGACCACCGTTGGCGTGGCGACCTTCCTCGATGTGGGTAACCCTCCGGTCGATCTGCTGCGTGTGCAGCCCGGCATTCCCATAGACGATGCCTACGAACAGGTGTCCGTGCTGCTCAGCTACATCAAGCACCTGGTGCGTGAAGGCGACATGGAGGATGACCACAAGCTGCTGGCAGCAGCCGACTATCTGAGCCTGTTGGCCAAAGCGCTGATGGACGATATCGAGATCGCCAAGAACAGACAGCGTTGATACCCGTCAGGTAAGCGATTGGAGGCCGCTTTGCGGCTCATCGCCGGCAAGCCAGCTCCTACAGGCCCTGTGGGAGTCGGCTTGCCGGCGATGGGCTGCGTAGCAGCCCTGATAACTAACTGACTGGCATTACCGCAGAGCGCCCTTTCTTACATCAGCTCAAAACGCAAAGCACGAACACCCCAAGGCTCCCCAGAAGCCCTGGAAGTCATTCACCGGCACACTCGAATGCCGCGCCTTTTCATGGCTGTGCGCATGCACCCCGCAAGGCCCGCTGCACTGGTGCACCGTTGCAGCCAGTGATGGCGTACCCACGCGCCAGTGCCCAGGCACCTTGGCCACCGGCGACCACTCCGGCAGCACCGGCACCTGTGGCGGGCCAAGCCTGTCGAATTCGCCAGCGCCGTACACCACCTTGCCGTCAACGATAGTCAGTACCGACTCGATGCCCTTGATCGCCTCTTCATCAACGCTGAAGAAATCCAGCGACAGGGCCGCCAGGTCCGCCAGCTGGCCAACCTTGATCTGGCCTTTCTTGCCCTGCTCGCTGGAGAACCAGGCGCTGCCCTGGGTGAACAGTTGCAGTGCGGTGTCGCGGCTCAGGCCTTCCGGGTACAGCTCCATACCGCCTACGGTCTTGCCGCTGACCAACCAGTACAGCGAAGTCCACGGGTTGTAGCTGGAGACCCGGGTGGCGTCGGTACCGGCGCCCACAGGCACACCCATTTCGAGCATGCGCTTGATCGGCGGGGTCTGCTCGGCGGCTTTCGCACCATAGCGATCGACGAAGTACTCACCCTGGAAGGCCATACGGTCCTGGATGGCAATACCACCGCCCAACGCACGCACGCGCTCGATGTTCTGCGGGGTAATGGTCTCGGCGTGGTCGAAGAACCATGGCAGCCCGTTGAAAGGGATGTCGCGGTTGACCTTCTCGAACACGTCGAGCATGCGCGTGATCGATTCGTTGTACGTAGCGTGCAGGCGGAACGGCCAGCGCTGCTCGACCAGGTGGCGCACCACCGGTTCCAGCTCTTCTTCCATGGTTTGCGGCAGGTCCGGGCGCGGTTCGAGGAAGTCCTCGAAGTCGGCTGCGGAGAACACCAGCATCTCACCGGCGCCGTTATGGCGCAGGAAGTCGGTGCCGCTGTGCAGCTTGACGCTGGAGGTCCACTTCCTGAAGTCGTCCAGCTCTTCCTTGGGCTTTTGGGTGAACAGGTTGTAGGCGATGCGCACGGTCAGCTGGTTATTGTCGGCCAGCTCCTGAATCACCGAGTAGTCGTCAGGGAAGTTCTGGTAGCCGCCACCTGCGTCAATGGCGCTGGTCAGCCCCAGGCGGTTGAGCTCACGCATGAACTGGCGGGTCGAGTTGACCTGGTATTCCAGCGGCAGCTTCGGCCCTTTGGCCAATGTTGCGTAAAGGATCATCGCGTTGGGGCGGGCGATGAGCATGCCGGTCGGGTTGCCGAACTTGTCGCGCTGAATTTCACCGCCCGGCGGGTTTGGCGTGTCCTTGCTGTAGCCCACGGCCTTGAGCGCGGCGCGGTTGAGCAGTGCGCGGTCGTACAGGTGCAGCAGGAACACCGGGGTATCGGGCGCAGCCTGGTTGATTTCTTCCAGCGTGGGCATGCGTTTTTCGGCGAACTGGAATTCGTTCCAGCCACCGACCACGCGCACCCACTGCGGGGTTGGCGTACGCGCCGCCTGGTCCTTGAGCATGCGCAGGGCATCGGCCACCGACGGCACACCTTCCCAGCGCAGTTCAAGGTTGTAGTTCAGGCCGCCGCGGATCAGGTGCAGGTGCGAGTCGTTCAGGCCCGGGATAACCGTGCGCTGCTTCAGGTCGATGATCTGCGTGGCAGCACCCTTGTGGGCCATGGCCTCGGCGTCGTTGCCCACGGCAATGAAGCGGCCATCCTTGATGGCTACGGCGGTGGCTGTGGGCTTTTCACGGTCGACTGTATGCAGCTTGCCGTTGAACAGGATCAGGTCGGCGGTCATGGAACCTCCTTGGATGGATGCGTGGGCGGAGCCGGCGGCGCCGGTGAAGGGCAATGCGGACCAGAGCGCGCCGGCGGCACCGAGCACGGTACTGGTGGCGAGGAACTGGCGACGGGTCTTGTCGTTGGGGGCCTGGGACATCTTCTTCTCCGTCTGGGTGCGGCGGTGGCTGAAGCAACTGCGGAGCATGCCGGTTCAAGCCTGGCCAGGGATTGCAGGGGTGTGCGGTGGGTTGATGAAGGTTAGCCCTGTTCACATTTTGTGCTGCCGGGGCCGGCGATGGGCCGCAACGCGGCCCCCGCTTATTCAGCGGCTCAGGAACGCCAACAGGTCTTCATTGAGCTGCTGCGCATGGGTCACTGCAAACCCGTGCGGCGCCCCGCTGTACACCTTCAGATCAGCCCCGCGAATCAACTCCGCAGCCCGCTTGCCGGTGGTCTCGAACGGTACGATCTGATCGTCGTCACCGTGGATCACCAAGGTCGGCACATCGATCTTGGCCATGTCCGGGCGAAAGTCGGTCTCGGAGAACGCACTCACACAATCCAGCGTGCCCTTGATCGAAGCCATCAGGGCAATGTTCAGGGTCTGCGTCTGCACACCCTGAGACACCTGCTGCCCATGGTTCAGCCCATAGAACGGCGTGGCGAAATCGGCGATGAACTGCGCCCGATCCGCCCGCAGTCCAGCCTTGATGCCGTCGAATACCGAGGTATCGACACCGTCCGGGTTGTCGTCACGCTTGCCGAACACCGGCGTCACCGCGCCCAGCAGCACCAAGCCGGCAACGCGTTCGCTGCCGTGGCGGGTAATGTAGCGGCTGACATCGCCGCCACCCATGGAGAAGCCCACCAGGGTCACGTCGCGCAGGTCGAGGTGCTCGATCAGCTGGGCGATGTCGTCAGCGAACGTGTCGTAGTCATAACCGTTCCACGGCTGGCTCGAACGGCCGAAACCACGACGGTCGAAGGCAATGGCGCGGTAGCCGCGGCTAGCCAGGTACTCCATCTGCGAGTCCCACATGTCGGCATCCAACGGCCAGCCATGGCTGAACAACACGGGCTTGCCGCTGCCCCAGTCCTTGTAATAGATCGAAGTGCCATCGCGGGTAACGAGCGTAGTCATGTCGGTATCTCCTTGAAAGTGTCGAGGTCAAAAACTGATCAGCTGCGCAGCCAGTTGGCGCAGCGACGGGTTACCCACGGCATGATGAAAAACACCACGGGCAGGATGACGAAAAGGTTGACGATCAGGTTGCCGGTGATCACCCCGCCCAGTTGTGGGAAGCGTGCGAAAAACGGCGCCAGCAGTTGCGGGATGATCATGGTCATCGGGCAGATCACCAGGTAGGTCAGCAGCGCCTGCTTCCAGCGCGGTGGTTGCGCGGAGGTAGTGCTGGGCGGTGTGAACCAGAACTCCGGGTCTTCGTGCACCTGGGTGTGGTCGCCGCCTTCGAGCAGCGGCAGTACTTCGTTGACCAGTGTCTGGCGCTCGCTGGAGTTGACCCAGGCCTGCAGCAGGCTGGCATCTGCGAAGCGCACCACGGTGGTGAAGTGCAGCCCGCCGTCGTCCGGGCGGATCACATTGACATCCAGGTGCCCCGGCTGCCGCCGTGCGGTGCTGACCGTACGCTTGAGCCAAGCCTCGTAGCTGGCCAGCGCCTGGGCGCGGACCTTGTGCTGGATGACCAGGGTCACCACGTTGCGGTTGTCTTGGAGTGCGGTGTTCATCGGCGTTCCTTGGGATGAGCTTGCCCGCATCCACTGTGCAACAACGGACGGGCGGAGGATTGGATGGGTGTGCTGCCCTGCGGGGGCACCGCTGTCGGTGCCCGGGGCGGTCGGCTTACTTGCCGGCGTTGAAGGCGTTGTAGCTGGTCATCAGGTTGCGGTAATCCGGGATGTGGTTGGAGCACAGCGCGGCCAGGCCTTCGACGTCGTTGCGCCAGTCGCGGTGCAGCTCACATGCCACGCCGAACCAGGTCATCAGCTGTGCGCCAGCCTGGCTCATGCGGTCGTGGGCGGCGTCGCGGGTCATGGCATTGAAGGTGCCGGAGGCATCGGTCACCACGAACACCTCGAACTCTTCTTCAAGTGCCGACAGCGCCGGGAACGCCACACACACCTCGGTCACTACACCGGCGATGATCAGCTGCTTCTTGCCGGTGGCCTTCACTGCCTTGACGAAGTCTTCGTTGTCCCAGGCGTTGATCTGGCCAGGGCGGGCGATGTATGGGGCGTCCGGGAACAGTGCTTTGAGTTCTGGTACCAGCGGGCCGTTAGGGCCTTGTTCGAAGCTGGTGGTGAGGATGGTCGGCAGGTTGAAGAACTTGGCCAGGTCAGCCAGGGCCAGCACGTTGTTCTTGAACGCATCCGGCTCGATGTCACGGACCAGGGACAGCAGGCCAGCCTGGTGGTCGACCAGCAGAACGGCGGCGTCGTCTTTGTTCAGGCGGTTGTATTTGAAGTTGGTCATGGTCGTGCTCCTAAGGGTTTTGATGTTCAGTAAGTTGGGTGTTTCGCGTTGATGGGAGAAGATTAAAACCATCACCTTTGGAGCGGTAGATAGTGGTTTTTGGCTTTAGCGTTCTATTTTGTGAACGATGATCTGGCCGTGGATTTGCCGGCACATTGAAGACGGGCAAGCTCTCGCAGGACTCCCCGAGAGCCGAAGGCGGAGAGTTTTCTCTAGTTTGCGTAGGACGTTTCCCAAAGCATCTTCAAGTGACCTCTAGGCCTATTGCGGGGTGCTAGCTTCCAGGTTTGCCTAGGACCTGGATATGAGTCGCATCAAGATGAATGGCAGAGGCCAAGCACTGGAGGGTGATCGCACCACGACGGGCGCTACCTGCCTTGCCAGCATCGGCAGCTTCCGCGTTGGTGGTCGCCGGGTACTGCGCGAAGGCGACATGACTACCCCTTGTCCGGCCTGCGACAAGAGCGGCACCATCGTGGAAGGGATGCCAGGGTTCGTGGTTGCTGGCCGGCTGGCCGCAATGGATGGAGCTCGAGTAGCCTGCGGTTGTCCGGATGGATGCCGGGTAATCGCGCCCTTGGGGGATTCCTCCCCGTCCAAGCCAACATCCGTGGCCAGGTCTGCTGAAGCAAGCCCAACACCACATGAAGCGGATTCACTGCCTACTCGCTTCAGACGAAATGTTGCAAGCTCCCCGGTGGATACCTTAGAGCCAGGTTTCTTCATCGTCCCGCGCTGCATGACCTACCAGGAAGTCCTGGTTGAACTCGGCGCTCCACAGGCCAATCTGCCGCGCTCCCTCCTGGAGCGCCTGAATCCTACCTATCAACAGGGTTTCAAAGCGGGCGAACTATTCATCATTGGCGACGGCCTCAGCCGACCGGTCTGTACGCGCGAAGAGCTGCATGCGATGAGCGCGGCGAAACAGGCGCGGGAGGCGTTGGCAAGCCTGACGCCGGAAGAGGCGGATTTCATGGTGCGGCATCAGGCTGAAATTGCAGGATGGCTCAGTGAAGTGAGCCTCTCAGTCGGAGTGAGCGAAGCGATGATGGCAAAGTCGGTGAGTGACATAAACCACATCTTGCGAAAGATCGAAGAGTTGCATCAGCAACAATTTGCCAAGCACGGGCACCTGCGCAGTCGTGAGTTTTTCGCTGAACGTATGAAACTCCTCAAGCAATTAGATACGACCCTGAAAGCGACTGTTCTGAATAAGCGCCTGAACCTTGGCAACTATGAAAGACTGCGTCGGGACTTGGGCATCTCATCAAAAAGCCTGGTTCATCATTGGAGCAAAGCAGGGATACCTGGCCAGATCCCCGGATATTCAACGCACCTGGATAAATTGGCAAGCATTTCCAAGTATTTGAAGGCAGGGGGACATATAGGCGTTGCTATTGGAGGTGTTGGCTCGATAGTGAAAATATCCGATGTATGCCGAGCGGGCGATGCCAGGGCCTGCGAAAAAGTCAAAGTCACTGAGGCAGGGAATTTTTCCAGCGGTTTAGCCGGGGGCTGGGTTGGAGGCCAGGCGGGAATTAGAGCTGCTTTAAAAGTTTGCTGGAGAGTCGGACATCCTAAAGGCGTATTCATATGCGGCATAGCCATGACCGGAGCTGGAGCTTACTACGGCAGCACTAAAGGGATGAAGTATGGCGAGGAACTTGCGGACCTGATCTTCGAGACTTTCCACGATGACTGAGACACTCGACGTCAACGTTAGGCTCTTTTTACTGGCAGCTCCATTCTGTCTTGGCTTGATCGGGCTCTCATTAGACCTCTATATTGCTTGCAGCCGGGACTTCAAAGTAATGACTTCAGCACTTCAAAGGAGTGATTGTCTACCCTTTGCGAAAGGCCTATGTGGACAGCAAGGCTTAAAATCCAGAGTTCTCATCGTCTCCGCGATATCGAGCGAACTCATGTTCCCTAACGCCAGAATTCGCCGAGGATCACTGGATGCTCAGGACTATCTAGAGTTCCCCAAAGGCCTGAGAACAAGGATGGTAATCGCCGCTTGGTTTAATATAGTTGGCTTCACTTGGCTGATTGTAAATGGCTTCATCCTATAACCTGTATAAATCGGGAGTGAAAAACATCGAGAACAAGGCAAGCCGTTGTCGAGACCGGTCAACGGCCTGGCACTTCGAATCGAGATCGCCCCATTGCCTGCCACCTCAACCTGCTCTATTACTACGCACAACTCTCCCCCCCCCCCGAGACCTCCATGCTGGCGTTCATCCAGTCGTCCCCGTTGTTGCTCGGCACAATCCTGATCCTGCTCGACCTCGTGCTCTGGCAACTGATCCCCCCACAGCGCCGGGCCTTGCGCATCGGCACGCGGTTGTTGACGTTCGTGCTGTTCAGCTGGGTACTGGTGGCCGCCGGCATGAGCCCGCTGCAGCCCCCACCCTGGGTCGACGATGTGTCGCGCAACCTGATGGCCACGGTGCTGGCGATCGGCTGGTGGCTGTTTGGCGCGCGTACGGTGACGGTGGTGTTCGGCCTGCTGCTAGTGGCGCGCGGCAGCCATGGCGGGCGGTTGCTGCAGGATGTGCTGGGGGCGTTGATCTTCCTCGCGGCCGTGGTGGCCGCTGCGGGCTATGTGATGCAGCTGCCGGTGAAGGGCCTGTTGGCCACCTCGGGGGTCATGGCCATCGTCATCGGCCTGGCGCTGCAAAGCACCTTGGCCGACGTGTTCAGTGGCATCGTGTTGAATACCACGCGGCCCTACCAGATCGGCGACTCGATCTCCATCGACGGTACCGAAGGCAAGGTGCTGGACATCGACTGGCGAGCAACGCGCCTGCTCACGGGCTCAGGCAGCCTGGCGGTGATCCCCAACTCGGTGGCGGCCAAGGCCAAGTTGCTCAACCACAGCCGCCCGGCCGATGTGCATGGGGTGTCGGTCAGTGTGGTGGTGCCGGCCAAAGTGCGGCCTAAACGGGTGTTCGATGCGCTGGAAAAGGCGTTGCAGGGCACCAGCGCCATTCTTGCCTCACCCAAGCCGAAGGTCACGGTGAAGGCCTCCACGCTGGAGTCGGTGGAGTACGAAGCCAGCGGCTTTGTCGCCGACATGGGTGGCAAGACCGAGGCGCGCAACCAGCTGTTCGACCTGGCACATCGGCACCTGGAGGCCAGTGGCGTGATGTGGAACGTTGACCTGGCCATGCCGCCGCGCAGCCGTCAGCGTGAAGTGCTGGACGAGGTACGGGTGTTCCGTTCGCTGACTGACGAGGAGCGCGATGCCTTGAGCCAGCGCATGACTGCCGTCGAGTACCTGGCAGACCAAGTGATTCTGGGCGTTGGCGAGCATTCCGATCATTTGCTGGTGATCGGTAGCGGGGTGGTTTCGGCGGCGATACGCGATGGCGACAAATTGCTGGAAGCCGGGCGCATGGGGCCGGGGGAGGTGCTGGGGATCGAGGGCATCATCGATGAGGATGACTCGTTTGCCGAATTCCGTACCCTGACCAGCTGCGTGCTGTATCGCATCGAAAAGGAGCAGGTGCGTACCTGCCTGGTACAGCGCGGCGAGGTGCAGACGGCGTTGACCAAATTGCAACGGTTCCGACGGCAGAGCCGGGAGTCTTTGTTGCTGCAGAAGCCGACCCTGATCAAGAAAGGTGGCTTCCTCAGCTGGTTGCACAGATAAACTGATTTCCCGCACGGCCTTATTTGGAGCGGCCTTGCGTCGCGAAAGGGCTGCATAGCAGCCCGGGCAATTGCTGCAGCGCCGCTGTATACCTGGGGCCGCTGCGCGACTCTTTCGCGACGCAAGGCCGCTCCAGTCAGTGTCGTGGGACAACCTTACAGCACTACCCGCAAACACTGCCCCGCGTGGTACAGGGAGAACCCGGACTCGTAGAACGCCGTGCGCAACGACGGCGCACTCACCCCGGTCATCGGCGAGAACGGGATCGGCAGGCTATCCGCCTCACCCTTGAGCAGAAACTCGGCGAACGCCCGACCAATCACGGTGCCCGTGGTATTGCCCCGCCCGTTGTAGCCCGTCACCGCGACCAACCCGGGCGCCGGCTCGAACAGGCGCATCAGGTGGTCGGGGGTGAAGTCGATGCAGCCGGTCCAGTGCATCTCCCACTCGACCTTGCCCAGCTCCGGGTAGTAATGGCTCTGGATACGGTCAGCCCAACTGCGCACGAACCACGCAGGCTTGTTGTCGACCCGTCCAAGGCTGCCGAGCAGCAGGCGGCCTCGATCGTCGCGGCGGATGCTGCTGAGCACCGTGCGGGTGTCCCACGAGCCCTGACCATGGGGCAGGACCTTGTCGGCTGCAGCGCCGTGCAGCGGTTTGGAGGCCACCTGATAGTAGTAACCGCGGAAAAACTGCTTTTGCAGGTTGCTCCAGTCGCCCTCGGTGTACGCGCCGGTGGAGATCACGACCTTGTCGGCGCGCACCGAACCGCGTGCAGTCTTGACCCGCCAGGCATCGCCGTCGCGCTCCAGGCCTTCGACGGCCGATTGCTGGAACAGTTTGCCACCCAGGCGCGCAACCGCAGCGGCCAGGCCCTGTGTGTAACCCATGGGGTTGATGGTGCCGGCGCGGCGGTCTAGCAGCGCGGCGGAAATCTTGTCGGTGCCGCAGTATTCCTGGCACTGGGCGCCGGTCAGCAACTCCACATCGGCACCGCGGCGGCGCCACTGTTCATGGCGTGCTTCGAGGTCAGCGATGCCTGTGGCGTTGTGCGCCATGTGCAGGGTGCCTTTGTGCTGTGCCTGGCAGTCGATGCCAAGGCGCTCGATCATGGCGAACACTTCACCAGGGGCCTCACCGAGCACCTTGTTCAGGCGGCTGCCCTGCTTCTGGCCCAGAGTCGCCTCGACATCGTCGGGGCGGATCCAGGTGCCTGCGTTGACCAGGCCGACGTTGCGCCCGGAGCCGCCGTGGCCGATCTTCCAGGCCTCCAGCAGGATCACCGACTTGCCCTGTTCGAGCAGGTGGGTGGCCGCCGACAGGCCGGTAATGCCGCCGCCGATGACGCAGACGTCGGCCTTGTGCTCACCGGCCAGGGCCTGGGCGGCGACGGTCGGTTGGCTGACGTGTTCCCACAAGCATTGTTGACGCAGTTCGGACATGGCCGGCTCCAGCGATATTGTTCTTGTTGGGGCTGCTGCGCAGCCCTGTCGCCGGCAAGCCAGCTCCCACAAGGATCGCACCGAACCCTGTGGGAACCGGCTTGCCGGCGAACCGGGGGCAAAGCCCCCGGCCATGCAGCATCAGTCGAACACGATACCCTGCGCCAGCGGCAGCTCGCGCGAGTAGTTCACGGTGTTGGTCTGGCGACGCATGTAGCCTTTCCAGGCATCGGAACCCGACTCACGACCACCGCCGGTTTCCTTCTCGCCACCGAATGCACCGCCGATCTCGGCACCGCTGGTGCCGATGTTGACGTTGGCGATGCCGCAGTCGCTGCCCGAGGCGCTCTGGAAGCGCTCGGCCTCACGGATGTCAGTAGTGAAGATGCACGACGACAGGCCTTGTGGCACTTCGTTGTTCAGGCGCAGGGCCTCTTCGAAGTCATCGTAGGCCAGCACGTAGAGGATCGGCGCGAAGGTTTCATGGCGCACCACATCGCTCTGCGCGGGCATCTCGGCGATGGCCGGCGAAACGTAATAGGCGTTCGGGAACTGGTCGGCCAGCTGACGCTCGCCACCGAATACCTGGCCACCCTCGTCGCGGGCCTTGGCCAGCGCGCCCTGCATGGCATCGAACGACAGCTTGTCGATCAGCGGGCCCACCAGGTTGTCTTTGCGTGGGTCACCGATGCGCACTTTGCCGTAAGCCGCTTTGATGCGGGCAACCACTTCGTCCTTGATCGAGCGGTGCACGATGAGGCGGCGCAGGGTGGTGCAGCGCTGGCCGGCGGTGCCAACAGCGGAGAACAAGATGCCACGCACGGCCAGGTCCAGGTCAGCGCTCGGCGCCAGGATCATGGCGTTATTGCCGCCCAGTTCCAGGATGCTGCGGCCGAAACGGGCAGCAACGCGCGGGCCGACTTCACGGCCCATGCGGGTGCTGCCAGTAGCGCTGACCAGCGGCACGCGCGGGTCATCCACCAGGGCTTCGCCGGCTTCGCGGCCACCGATGACCAGCTGTGCCAGGCCAGCCGGGGCATCGCCAAAGGCTTTCAGGGCTTTTTCGAACAGCGCCTGGCATGCCAGCGCGGTCAGCGGGGTCTTCTCGGAAGGCTTCCACACCACCGAGTTACCGGCCACCAAGGCCAGCGCGGTGTTCCAGGCCCATACCGCCACCGGGAAGTTGAAAGCGCTGATCACGCCGACCACGCCCAGCGGGTGCCAGCTTTCACGCATGTGGTGGCCAGGGCGCTCGGACGCGATGGTCAGGCCGTACAGCTGACGGGACAGGCCAACGGCGAAATCGCAGATGTCGATCATTTCCTGGACTTCACCCAGGCCTTCCTGAGTGATCTTGCCGGCTTCGATCGACACCAGTTCGCCCAGGTCGGCCTTGTGTTCACGCAGCACTTCACCGAACAGGCGCACCAGTTCGCCACGGCGCGGGGCCGGCACGCTGCGCCAGGCTTCGAAGGCACTCTGCGCCTGGTCGATGCGGGCGGTGGTCTCGGCCTTGCCAAGCAGTTTCACCGAGGCGATCTGGCTACCGTCGATCGGGGTGTGAACAGGGTAGTCGCCCTGGGTGTAAGCCGTGGCGGCAACGCCAAGGCGCTCGAGCAATCCAGCAACCATTGTGCTTCTCCTACATCGGGTGATGGGGTGGAAAAATGATGTGGATCAGTATTAATCCGATCACACCAGCGCAACAAACGACCTTTATTCCGCATATCATTCCGTCAGGTAATGATTTGAGCCGCAGAGACCGCTATGTCCAAACGCCTGGTGCCTTCCATGACCGCCCTGCAGTGCTTCGAAGCTGCAGCCCGCCACCTGAGCTTTACCCGCGCCGCCGAAGAGCTGCACCTGACCCAGAGCGCGGTCAGCAAGCAGGTCGCACAGCTCGAAGAGATGCTGCGCCACCACCTGTTCCTGCGTATCCGCCGGCGCCTGCAATTGACCCCCGCCGGCAGCCTGTACCTGGCCGAGGTCAACAAGATCCTCACGCAGGTGGACATGTCCAGCCGCTACGTTCTGACCTATGGCGAGCAGACCGAGATATTGAAGGTAGCCACTCAACCGAGTTTTGGCGTGCGCTGGTTGATCCCGCACCTCAAAGGCTTCGGCAAGCGCCACACGAATATCCACCTGGACATCCGTAACGAGATGGAGCCGTTTGCCTTGCTGCAGGGCTCGGCGGATGTGGTGTTTTTCTATGGGCAAGGCACCTGGCCGGGGGCGACCTGCGTGGAGCTGTTCCGTGAGGAAGTGGTGCCGGTGTGTGCGCCGGAGCTGCTGGCCGGGCGCACGCTGGGCGATGCTGCAGAACTGGCCGACCTGGTGCTGCTGCAAAGCACCTCGCGGCCGGAGGCCTGGCATGAGTGGTTCCTGGAGCTGGGTTTGCAGAGCGTCAGCGCCTATCACGGGCCGCGCTTCGATACGTTCTATATGGCGTTGAGCGCAGCGCAGTCCGGGTGCGGGGTGGCGCTGGTGCCGCGCTATCTGGCGGCGAAAGAGTTAAGCGAGGGTAGCCTGGTCATTCCTTGGAATCATGCGATGAACAGTGCCGGGGCGCATTACTTGGCGTATGCCGAGCATGCGGCGGAGGTGCCCAAGGTGCGGGCATTGGTGGAATGGATTCATGAGCAGCTTCAGGCTTGAGATTGCCGGGGCCGCTTTGCGGCCCATTCGCGACACAAGGCCGCTCCAAACAGCAGGAGCGGCCTTGTGTCGCGAATGGCCCTGAAGGTCGATCAAAAAAGGAATGACACACCCACTTTTTTTCGCTTGTGGCCATAGTGCATTCCCAGCTTTCATGTAAGCGTCCGAACCCAACCAGGAAGCTAGCGATGCCCGCCCACGATTTCGTCAGCCCCGACAGCATCCGCGCGCAGTTCTCTGCCGCCATGTCGCTCATGTACAAACAGGAAGTGCCGCTGTACGGCACGCTGCTGGAGCTGGTGAGCGAAATCAACCAGCAGGTCATGGCCCAGCAGCCAGAGGTGGCCCAGGCCCTGCGCTGGACCGGCGAGGTCGAGCGCCTGGACCAGGAGCGCCACGGCGCCATACGCGTCGGCACAGCACAAGAGCTGGCCACCATCGCCCGGTTGTTCGCGGTCATGGGCATGCAACCGGTCGGGTATTACGACCTCAGCAGCGCCGGCGTGCCTGTGCACTCCACTGCGTTTCGCGCCGTGCACGAACAGGCACTGCACATCAGCCCGTTCCGCGTATTCACCTCACTGCTGCGCCTGGAACTGATCGACAATCCCACACTGCGTGAGTTGGCACAGACCCTCCTGGCCAAGCGCAAGATTTTCACCGCCCGCGCCCTTGAGCTGATCGCCCAGTGCGAGCGCGATGGCGGCCTGAACGCGGCCGACGCCGAAGCGTTCGTGCAGCAAGCCCTGCATACCTTCCGCTGGCACCAGGATGCAACGGTCACCGCCGAGCAGTACCAGCAGTTGCACGACCAGCACCGCCTGATCGCTGACGTGGTGGCGTTCAAGGGGCCGCACATCAATCACCTGACCCCGCGCACGCTGGACATCGATGCGATCCAGTTGGGCATGCCGGCCAAGGGTATCCCGCCCAAAGCCGTTGTCGAAGGCCCGCCCACTCGCCGCCACCCGATCCTGCTGCGCCAGACCAGCTTCAAGGCACTGCAGGAGAAGGTTGCGTTCAGTGACCAACACGGTAGCGAAGGCAGCCACACCGCACGTTTCGGCGAGATCGAGCAGCGCGGCGCGGCACTCACGCCCAAAGGCCGGCAGCTGTATGACAAGCTGCTCGACGCTACCCGTGCAGCCTTGGGCGGTGCACCGGCCGAGGCCAATGCCGAGCGCTACATGGCACTGCTAAAAGAGCAGTTTGCCGAGTTCCCGGATGACCTGGCGCAGATGCGTGAGCAAGGGCTGGCGTACTTCCGCTATTTCGCGACCGAAAAGGGCCTGGCTGCACGCGAGCAGGCTGATCGCCCGACCACTTTGGAGGGTTTGATCGAGGCGGGCCATGTGCACTTCGAGGCGCTGGTCTACGAGGACTTTCTGCCAGTGAGCGCGGCGGGGATCTTCCAGTCCAACCTGGGTGACGATGCCCAGGCGGAGTATGGCAGCAACGCCAACCGCGAGGCCTTCGAGGCGGCGTTGGGGCTGCAGGTGCAGGATGAGCTGGCGTTGTATGCGCAGAGTGAGCAGCGCTCGTTGCAGGCTTGTGCGCAGGCGTTGAACCTGGCGTTGGGGTAAGGGTCAGGATTGTTGGGGGCGCCTTGCGCCCCTTTCGCGACACGAGGCCGCTCCTACCGGGGGGGTGTAGCAGCGGCCCCTGGGGTTTCAACGAAACCGATCGACTTCCTGGCGCAACTGCGCCGCCAGCCCTTCCAGCTCCTTGGCGGTAAAGGCCAGCTCATTGGCCACGTCGCGCTGTTCGCTATTGGCCTGGGCAATGCTCTGCAGGTTGCGGCTGAGCACGGTTGCGGTGCTGCTTTGTTCCTGGGTGGCAGTGCTGATCACGGTAAACTGCTCACCCGCGACGCGGCTTTGCTCGTCAATACGCGCCAGCGCCTCGGCCACCTTGTCGTTGCGTGCCAGGCCCTCCTGCATCAACTGATTGCCCTGCTCCAGGGTGCTGATGGCATGGCCGGTCTGCTGCTGGATGCTGGCGATCATCACGGAGATTTCATCGGTCGCTTGACGCGTACGGGCTGCCAGGCCACGTACCTCGTCAGCCACCACGGCAAATCCACGGCCCTGCTCCCCTGCGCGCGCCGCTTCGATGGCCGCGTTGAGCGCCAGCAGGTTGGTCTGTTCGGCAATGGCGGTAATCACCCCGACAATGCCGCCAATTTCCTGGGAGCGTGCACCCAGTGTGTCCATCACGGTTGCAGTGCCACCGAGAGCCTCGGCGATCTGGCGCAACGAACTCGACGCTTCATCCATCGCGCTACGGCCAATACGGGTCTGCTGGGCATTGTCACGGGCCATGCGCTCGGTGCCCGCCATGTTGTCAGCGATGTTCATCGAGGTGGCGCTGAACTCCTCTACCGCACCGGCCATGCTGGTGATTTCGCCGGACTGCTGGTCCATGCCTTCGCAGGCACCGGCCGACAGGCCAGACAGCGAGCGGGCGCGGCCGCTGACCTGCTCGGAGGCCCCGCGAATGTGTTCGACCATGGTCGCCAACGCTTCGCCCATCTTGTTGAAGCTGCGTGCCAGTTGGCCGATCTCGTCATGGCTGGTCACGGCCAGGCGGGCGCTCAGGTCGCCTGCGCCCAGCGCCTCGGCCTGGCGCACCAGGTCATCCAGCGGGCGCAACTTGCGGCGCAACAGCCACAGCGTGGCGGCCACTGCCAGCAACATCGCCAGCAAACTGCCGATGGCCAGGCGCAAGCCAACATCCCAGGTCACCGCGCGGATTTCTTCCAAGGGCATGCTGGCGACTACCGTCCAGGGGCCTTCGGCAAAGGGCGCAGAAGCGCTGTACAGAGGCTGGTCGGCATTGGCCGGGGGTACCAGCCACTTGCCCTGCTCGTCGCGCAAGGCCAGCGAGCCGGTATCGCCAATACGGAAGCGCTTGAGGTTGGCGAACTGCGCGTTCTGCGCGTCGGTATAGTCGAAGCCAACGAACAGCACCGCGATCACCCGCCCGCTGCCATCGGTCACCGGCACATAGCGGGTCATGTAATTGCGCTCGAACAGCAGGGCACGGCCGACGTAGGTCTGCCCAGCCATCAGTTTCGCGTAGGCCGGGTGCTGGCGGTCGAGCTGGGTGCCGATGGCCCGGCTGCCATCCTGCTTTTTCAGGTTGGTGCTGATGCGTACAAAGTCGTCGCCGCTGCGTACGAACAGGGTCGCTACCCCTGCGGTCATCTGCTGGAACTCGTCGACCTGCTGGAAGTCGTTGTTGAGCAGGTGATCCCCCAGGTACAGCGCCGGTGTGGCCTGGCCGGCCACCTGCACGGTTTCGCCGGCATGCAGCGACAGCCCCGAAGCGAAGCGGCGCTCGAACAGGCCGCTCAGGCGCTGGGTGTTGTCCTTGAGCGAACCGTGGAAGGTTTCAAGCTGATCGGCCAACAGTCGCGCTTCACTGGCCAGGTGTTCCTGGCGAGTGGTGAGGTTGGCGTCGTCCAGGGAACGCAGGGCGAACAGAGTACTGCCGGTGATCACCAGTGCCAGCACGATGGCGAGGGCGATACCAAGCTGCGAGGCGATTCGGGCACGCGGTTGAGACATGGGAAGCTCCTGGCAGGCGGCCCGGATCATCCTGATCACCCCGACCGACCGCTGTTGTCAACGGAGAATCGCGCCCTCTTCCGGGACGCTGGTGCAACTAGATCGGCGTCGCTGGCAAATACTTGAGTGTCGGACCCGGATATTCGCAAACGTTTTCTTCGTCTGCACCGCCCCACCTGTAGGAGCCGGCTTGCCGGCGATAGGGCCAGTGCAGGCAATCAAATAGCCGGCAGGATCTGCACAGCCGGCAAATTCACCGCCTGCGCCTCTTCCTGCAAAAACACGCTCAACCGCCGCAACCGCTCACCACCCGGCCGGGTCCGCGGCCACACCAGGTAATAATCCATGCCGCTGGGCACCGCCGTCGGCCATGGCAGGCTCAAACGACCATGCGCGACATCTTCGGCGACCATCAGCAGGTCACCCATGGATATCCCGTAACCACGCGCCGCCGCGATCATCCCCAGTTCCAGCGTGTCGAACACCTGCCCACCCTTGAGTGAAACAGTGTCTGCCAGCCCCATGCGCTCCAGCCATTCGCGCCAGTCACGCTTGTCGGGGGTCGGGTGCAACAGTTCGATCCCGGCCAGCCGGCGTTCGTCCAAAGGGCCTTCCTTGAGCAGGTCGGGCGCGCCCACCGGGATCAGTAGCTCGGAAAACAGCCGGCGTACCTCCCAGTCCGGCGGAAAAACGCCGTCACTGAGCAATACCGCGCAGTCGAAAGGTTCCTGGTTGAAGTCCACGTGGTCGACGTCCATCCAGGCGCTGGTCAATTGCACTTCATTGCCCGGCTGCAAGTGCCGGAACTGGCTCAGGCGCGCCAGCAGCCAACGCATGGTCAGCGTCGACGGCGCCTTCATGCGCAATATGTCGTCCTCTCCGCGCAAGGTGTCGCACGCGCGCTCCAGCGCGGCAAAGCCCTCACGCACGCCGGGCAGCAGCACCCGCGCGGCTTCGGTCAATTGCAGGCTGCGGCCGCTGCGGATGAACAGGCGGCAGGCAAAGTGCTCCTCCAGGGTACGGATGTGTCGGCTGACCGCACTCTGGGTGATCGACAGCTCCTGGCCGGCACGGGTGAACGAGCTGAGCCGGGCGGCGGCTTCGAATGCGCGCAGCGCATACAGCGCAGGCAGCTGACGGGACATATGGCACCTGCATACGGGGCAGAGAAGGAATGCGTAGAATCATATATGCATGAGTTCAACTCATGCCAATCATCGTTTTTATCCTTTTGTGCAAAGTTGACCGAAGCCTCAGAATCGTCCCTCGCTCACAGAGTCGGAAGGACCGCCCCCATGCACGTTGCGCCCACCACAGAACTCAAGGCTTTGCTGCGCCTGGCCGGGCCGCTGGTTGCCTCGCAGTTGGCGCACATGCTGATGGTGCTGACCGACACCCTGATGATGGCCCGCATCAGCCCCCAGGCGCTGGCCGGCGGCGGGCTGGGGGCGGCGAGCTATTCGTTCGTGTCGATCTTCTGCCTGGGGGTAATCGCCGCGGTCGGTACCTTGGTGGCGATCCGCAAGGGTGCCAATGACATCGAGGGCGCCACCCGGCTGGCGCAAAACGGTTTGTGGCTGGCCTGGGGGCTGGCGCTGGTGGCCGCACTGGCGCTGTGGAACCTGAAACCGGTGTTGCTGCTGTTCGGCCAACAACCTGAAAACGTTGCTGCGGCCACCGAGTTCCTTACCCTGTTGCCACTGGCGTTGCCGGGCTACCTGACTTTCATGGCCCTGCGCGGCTTCACCAGCGCCTTGGGCCGCTCGACCCCGGTGATGGTCATCAGCCTGGTCGGCACGGTGCTCAACTACCTGTTCAACGTCGCACTGATCGAAGGCATGTTCGGCCTGCCCAAGCTTGGCCTGATGGGCATCGGCCTGGTCACCGCCGTGGTGTCGATGGGCATGGCCATCGCGCTGGCCTTGTACATCCGCTGGCACCCGGCTTACGCGGCCTACCCACTGCGCAAGGGCCTGTCGCGCCCTTCGCTGCCGGCCTTGCGCGAGCTGTGGCGCCTGGGCTTGCCGATTGGGGGCACCTACATGGTGGAGGTCGGCCTGTTCGCCTTTGCCGCCCTGTGCATGGGTGTGCTTGGCAGCACCGAGCTTGCGGCCCACCAGATTGCCCTGCAGATCGTTTCGACCGCGTTCATGGTGCCGACCGGGCTCTCGTATGCAGTGACCATGCGGGTAGGGCTGTATTACGGTGCCGGCGACCTGCTGGCGGCGCGCAGTGCCGGGCGGGTAGGCATCAGCTTTGGCGCGCTGATCATGTTCGCCTTCGCGGCACTGTTCTGGCTGCGCCCGGAGATGCTGGTGAGCCTGTTCATCGATGGCGATGATCCGGCGTTCGCGCCGATCTACCAGTTGGCGGTGAGCTTGCTGATGGTGGCGGCCTGGTTCGAGCTGTTCGATGGCGTGCAGACCATAGCCATGGGCTCGATCCGTGGGTTGAAAGATGCCAAGACCACCTTCCTGATCGGGCTTTGCTGCTACTGGCTGGTCGGAGCGCCGAGTGCGTGGTTGCTGACCTTCAACCTGGGTGGCGGCGCGGTCGGTGTGTGGTGGGGCCTGGCGTTGGGGCTGGCGTGTGCTTCGGTGGCGCTGACCCTGGCCTTTGAATGGCGGATGAAGCGGATGCTGGGGAAAGCAGGTGTAACTGGAAAAGCGGTGATACCTGCATGATTGCCGGTGCTGTCTTGCACTGCTTGTGAGCGGCCTTGCGTCGCGAAAGGAGGGCAAAGCCCTCCCCTACAGCTTCAAAGACTCACCACCTGAGCCGGGGTGCTTCTCGACAGATACTCCACCAGCTCATCCACCGGCAGTGGCTTGCTGACCAGAAACCCCTGCACCTGGTCACAGCCAAACTCACGTAGCAAAGCCATCTGCTCAGGGCTTTCAACGCCCTCGGCCACCACCTCGAGGTTGAGGTTGTGCGCCAGGTTGATCATCGCGTGCACCAGCTTGCGGTTTTCCTCGCGCATCTCCATTTCGGCGACAAAGCTGCGATCGACCTTCAGCAAGGTGATCGGCAGGCTGTTCAGGTGCACGAAGGATGAGAAGCCGGTCCCGAAGTCGTCGAGCGAGAAGCGCACGCCCAGGCGCCCGAGGGCATCCATGGTCTGGCGGACCAGCTCATTGCGGCGCATCACCGCCGTCTCGGTCAGCTCGAACTCCAGCCAGCGGGCATCGACGCCATGCTCGATGATCAGCCGGCTCAGGGTGGCCAGCAGCTGGCTGTCCTGGAACTGACGAAAGCTCAGGTTGACCGCCATGTGCAGGGGTGCCAGGCCGCTCTCGCGCAAGGCCTGCATGTCACGCAGGGCACGGGAGATAACCCAGTAGCCCAACGGTACGATCAGCCCGCTCTGCTCGGCCAGCGGCACGAACTCGCTCGGCGGCAACAGGCCGCGCTCGGTATGACGCCAGCGCACCAGCGCCTCAAGGCCGACGATGCTGCCATCGGCCAGGTTCAGTCGCGGCTGGTAGTGCAGCTCCAGTTCATCACGGCGCAGCGCCCTGCGCAGCTCGCCTTCCAGGTCGGCAAGGCTGCGGGCGTTGCGGTTGATCCGCTCATTGAACACATGAAAGGTACAGCCCTGGCTGCTCTTGGCCTGGCGCATGGCGATGTGCGCATGCCACATCAACGGGTCGGCGCCACTTTGCGCGCGGGCGTGGGCCAGGCCCAGGCTGCAGCCAAGCAACAGGCTTTCGCCGTCGATCCAGTAAGGCTCGGCCAGGGCTTCGACGATGCGTTCGGCGATGCGCTCGGCCCGGCCGGTGTCGCGACGGGTGTCGATCAGCAGGGCAAATTCATCACTGCCCAGGCGCGCCAGCTGGTCGCCGGCCTCCAGTTGCTGCTTCAGGCGTGACACCACCTGCAGGATCAGCCGGTCGCCACCCTGGTGGCCGAGGGCATCGTTGACATGACGAAAGTTGTCCAGGTCCAGGTGCCCGAGGGCTACCCCGCGCCCGTCATTCTCAGCCAGCCGTGCCGTCAACAGGGCCTGAAAACCCTGGCGGTTGGCGATACCGGTCAGCGGGTCCTGCTCGGCCAGGCGCTGCAAGGTGGCCACCAGCACGCCACGTTCGCGCACGTGGCGCAGCGAACGGCGCAGCGCATCGGCATTGAGCTGGCTGCGCACCAGCCAGTCGCTGACGCCCGTGGGTGGGGCCACCGGCTCATCGTCGAGCAACAGGATGGTTGGCAGCTCGCAGCGCCCCGGCGCGGGTTGCAGGGCCTGGGTGGCCAGGATCACGGCCTGGCGGTCTTGGCTGAACAGGCTGTCGACTGCTGCCCAGTTGGGCGCAGTCAGCAGTACCGCCGCACCGTTCAGCGGCAGCAGGCATTCGCGCAACACGGCGGCCCATTCCGGCTCATCAGCCAACAACAGCAAACGCAAAGGTTCGACAGGCGTGGACAAGCGGGCTCCTTAAAGCGGGGACGGTGGCACGAGGGAGGCCGGGTATGCTACTGCAGAAATGAAAATGATTTTCACTTTTAGACATATCCTTGCCCACAGCGCGTCCCGACACATTTTGACGTGCATCCTGCTCGAAAGTGGTTAAACCAGCAAATACGATTTTTTCCATGAATAGCATGAGCCTGACTAATGCTATGCGCGATACAAAGTCTGACTCAGACGTCAGACGGTCGCGCCACAATGGCCCCATGCCTGTTAGAATGCGCGGCTATTTTCTGGCGACCCCCGGTTTCTAGCATGTCCCGACTCAATCCCAGGCAACAGGAAGCCCGTGACTACGTCGGCGGCCCTCTTTTGGTGCTCGCCGGTGCAGGCTCCGGCAAGACCAGCGTGATCACGCGCAAGATTGCCCACCTGATCCAGAACTGCGGCATCCGTGCTCAGTACATCGTCGCGATGACCTTCACCAACAAGGCTGCGCGTGAGATGAAGGAGCGGGTCGCCACCCTGCTGCGCCCGGGGGAAGGCCGGGGCCTGACGGTATGTACCTTCCACAACCTGGGCCTGAACATCATCCGCAAGGAGCACGACAAGCTGGGCTACAAGCCGGGCTTTTCGATCTTCGACGAATCCGACATCAAGGCGCTGCTGTCGGACATCATGCAGAAGGAATACTCCGGCGACGACGGCATCGACGAGATCAAGAACATGATCGGTGCCTGGAAGAACGACCTGATTCTGCCCGCCGAAGCCCTGGAAAAAGCGCGAAACCCGCGCGAGCAGACCGCCGCCATCGTCTATACCCACTACCAGCGCACGCTCAAGGCGTTCAACGCGGTGGACTTCGACGACCTGATCCTGCAGCCGGTCAAGCTGTTCCAGGAGCACCCCGAAGTGCTGGAGCGCTGGCAGAACCGCGTGCGCTACCTGCTGGTGGACGAATACCAGGACACCAACGCCAGCCAGTACCTGCTGGTGAAAATGCTGATCGGCATGCGCAACCAGTTCACCGTGGTAGGTGACGATGACCAGTCGATCTACGCCTGGCGTGGTGCGCGCCCCGAGAACCTGATGCTGCTCAAGGAGGATTACCCTTCCCTGAAAATCGTCATGCTCGAACAGAACTACCGCTCCACCAGCCGTATCCTGCGCTGCGCCAACGTGCTGATCGCCAACAACCCGCATGCGTTCGAGAAGCAGCTGTGGAGCGAGATGGGCGTGGGCGACGAGATCCGTGTGATCCGCTGCAAGAACGAGGAAGCCGAGGCCGAGCGTGTGGCCATGGAAATCCTCACCCTGCACCTGCGCACCAACCGCCCTTACAGCGACTTCGCCATCCTCTACCGCGGCAACTACCAGGCCAAGCTGATCGAGCTGAAACTGCAGCATCACCAGGTGCCGTATCGCCTGTCGGGCGGCAACAGCTTCTTCGGCCGTCAGGAGGTCAAGGACCTGATGGCCTACCTGCGCTTGCTGGTCAACCCGGATGACGACAACGCCTACCTGCGGGTGATCAACGTACCGCGCCGCGAGATCGGCTCGACCACCCTGGAAAAGCTCGGCAACTACGCCACCGAACGGGGCGTTTCGATGTATGCCGCCAGCGAGGAACTGGGCCTGGGCGAGCACCTGGACGCGCGTTATACCGAGCGTCTGCAGCGTTTCAAACATTGGCTCGACGGCGTGCGCCACAAGGTCGCCCTGGAAGATCCGATTGCCGCGCTGCACGAGATGATCCGCGACATCGACTACGAAAACTGGATCCGCCAGCAAACGGCCAGCGACAAAGCTGCTGAGTTCCGCATCAGCAACGTCTGGTTCCTGGTCGAAGCGCTGAAGAACACCCTCGAGAAGGACGAAGAGGGTGACATGACCATCGAGGACGCCATCGGCAAGCTGGTGCTGCGCGACATGCTCGAGCGCCAGCAGGAAGAGGAAGAAAACGCCGAGGGCGTGCAGATGATGACCCTGCATGCGTCCAAAGGCCTGGAATTCCCTTACGTATTCATCATGGGCATGGAGGAGGAAATCCTCCCCCACCGCTCGAGCATCGAAGCCGACACCATCGAAGAGGAACGCCGCCTGGCCTACGTGGGCATTACCCGCGCCCGCCAGACCCTGGCCTTCACCTTCGCTGCCAAACGCAAGCAGTACGGCGAAATCATCGACTGCACGCCCAGCCGGTTCCTCGACGAACTGCCCCCGGACGACCTGGCCTGGGAAGGCCTGGACGATGCGCCAGTGGAAGTCAAAGCCGCGCGTGGCAACAACGCACTGGCCGATATCCGGGCAATGCTCAAACGCTGATCAACCATTACTCTTTAACTCTGCCGCTCTTTGCGGCCACCTTTGCTACATCGGAGATACACAGTGGAAGCACTGCAGCAGAAGATTCGCGACGAAGGCATCGTGCTTTCCGATCAGGTTCTCAAAGTCGATGCGTTTCTCAACCACCAGATCGACCCTGCGCTGATGCAGCTGATCGGTGACGAGTTCGCCCGCCTTTACGCCGATGCCGGTGTGACCAAGATCGTCACCATCGAAGCCTCGGGTATTGCGCCGGCGGTGATGACAGGCCTGAAGCTGGGCGTTCCGGTGATCTTCGCACGCAAGCATCAGTCCCTGACCCTGACCGAAAACCTGCTGACTGCGTCGGTGTATTCCTTCACCAAGCAGACCGAGAACACCGTGGCGATCTCGCCGCGCCATCTCAACAGCAGCGATCGCGTGCTGGTGATCGATGACTTCCTGGCCAACGGCAAAGCCTCGCAGGCGCTGATCTCGATCATCAAGCAGGCCGGTGCCACCGTGGCCGGCCTGGGTATCGTCATCGAGAAGTCGTTCCAGGGCGGCCGTGCCGAGCTGGACGGCCAGGGTTACCGCGTTGAATCGCTGGCCCGGGTGAAGTCGCTGGAAGGTGGCGTGGTCAGCTTCATCGAGTGACAGCCATTGGGGCCGCTATGCGGCCCATCGCGACGCAAGGCCGCTCCTACAGGACCACCGAGCTTCTGTAGGAACGGCCTTGCGTCGCGATGGGCTGCAAAGCAGCCCCGGCAATCACCGCGTCGCCGCCAATCCTGCCAGTATCAACCGCTGATATAGCTCGTCTTTGAGCCCTCGTGGCTCATCCAGCTGCATGCGCGCCAACTGCGCCGCATACCCCTCCGGCCCCGGCGCATCCAGCGCTGCCTTGCCCAGCTCCAGCACCTCGCTCAACCTGAACTTGCTTTTGAGCCAGTTCAAAGCCCGCAACAAGTCCCGTTCCTCGGCCGTGAAATCAGTCCCCAACGGATACTCCGGGAACAGCCGCGCATGCCGTGCCCTGATTTGCTCAAGTCGCTCAGGCGTATTGTCGGTAAACCGCGCATCCAGCTGAAAGTCTTTTGCGAGCTTGCCGGCTTTCTTGGCCTGCTCGATCAGCTCGCCCTGGAACCTCGAATCACTGATCGCCAGCAGCCGTGCGATCACTTCGCTGTCGCTCTGCCCACGCAAGTCGGCGATGCCGTACTCGGTCACGACGATGTCGCGCAAGTGCCGGGGGATGGTGCAATGGCCGTAGGCCCAGAGCAGGTTTGAGCTGACCTCGCCTCGCGCCTCGCGCCAACTGCGCAGCAACAGGATGGATCGTCCACCCTCCAGCGCGTGCCCCTGTGCAACGAAGTTGTATTGCCCGCCCACGCCGCTGAGCACGCGGCCATCCTCCAGCTGGTCGGCTACACCCGCGCCGAGCAGGGTCATGGTGAACACTGTGTTTATGAAGCGGGCATCACGCCGCTGGCGGCGCTTCGTTTCTTCCTGGCCATACAGCTCGTTGATGAAGCTGATGCGCGTCATGGCAAACTGAGCGCGCTGCTCCAACGGCATCTCCCGCAAGCGTTGATAGAACGCCTGCGGGCCGAGGAAGAAGCCGCCGTGTACCAGCACGCCTTGCTCGTCAGCAGGGCGCCGCACCACCCCGGCTTCGGCGAGAGCCAGCAGGCCGTTGACGAACATCTCACTGCAACCGTAGAGGCCTTGGCCGAAAGCATCGAGCCCACCTTCCCGCTCGATCAGGGTTTGCCATGGCCCTACATCCAGCTCACCCATCAGTGCCCGGTAACCAGAATTGTCGCCTTGGCGCGCCAGCAACGCAGCGGCCACGGCATCACCCATAGCGCCGATGCCGATCTGCAGGGTGCCGCCATCGCGCACCAGGGTACTGGCGTGCAGGCCGATGCAATGGTCCTGGGTGGTAACCGGCATGTTCGGTGTGGAGAACAGCCGACGTTGCTCCACCTGATCGATCAGCAGGTCGAACGCTTCCATGCCCAACTCCGAATCACCAGGCATGTAGGGCAGTTCGGCATGCACCTGCCCGAGCATGAGGATGGTTTCACCGGCCTCGCGGCGCTTGGCGATCATCGGCAGCAGGTCGAGGGTGATGTCGGGGTTGCAGGCCAGGCTCAAGTGCACCGGCTTTTCCGGCGTGGCGGCTACCAGTTGCGCAATCAGGTTGAGGCCCTTGGCGTTGATATCGCGGGCTGCGTGGCTGTAGTTGCTGCTGACGTAGTCTTGCTGCGCGCAATCACTGTGCAGCAGGCCGCCGGGCTGCATGAAGAACTGCTCGACGCGGATGTTCGGCGGCAACTGGTCGTTGCGCAGGTCGGCGAGATAGGTGAGCTCCTGGTAATCGGCGAACACACGTTCGATGAAGGGCTCGAGCAAGCGCCGTTGCAAGCCGTCGCCCAAAGGTGGGCGGCCAAGCGACAAGGCCGTGTAGATCGTCAGCCGGCGCTCTGGCAGGTCACGCACCCGGGCGTACAACGCATTGACGAAGGCATTGGGTTTGCCAAGACCCAGCGGCAGGCCCATGTGGATATGCGCGGGCAAGCGCGACAAGACCTGCTCGACTGCCTGGTCGATGGAGCATAGGTGCATCGTGGCCTCCTGAGTCTTCCGTGGGTTCAGGGGTTGGACATGAACCGGCGCGGGTTCGTTGCCTGCGCAAAGACAAAGCCCGCCATGCAAGGCGGGCTATTGGCAACTCAACCCAGGCTCAAAGCCCGGACATCTTCTGGATGGCCGCTTTGAGGTCTTCATCCGAACAATCGGCGCAGGTGCCCTTGGGGGGCATGGCGTTGATCCCGGTGATGGCCTTGGCCAGGATGCCGTCAAGGCCGCCCTGGTGATCGGCGCGCTCTTTCCAGGCGGCGGTGTCGCCAATTTTCGGCGCGCCGAGCAGGCCGCTGCCATGGCAGGCGTTGCAATGCTTGGCGATGATTTCATCCGGTGTCTTGGCACCGCCACCGCCAGCCGAAGCGGCCACCTCCATGCCCTTGCATTCCTGGCCCTGGACGCACACTTGGCCAACCGGCTCAAGGCGTTTGGCAATGTCATCATTGGTCGCAGCGGTTGCGCTCATTGCCCAAAGGGCGAATACGGCTGCTGGTACGGCCAGCATCTTCTTGATTTGGTTCACGCGAACACCCTCATGGTGGCTAATCACGCCCGCGGCCACGGTAATGCGAGCGTTGAAAAGTATAGCGGGAACCCGGAAGCCGTGAAACGACCCTACTCAGGAAAGGGGTATTGCCGAATCAATGCACTGCGCTGGATCAAAAGTTCGACGGCGTTGCAGCACTGATCAGCCGCGCCGGTTCATCGAAAGGGTTGCGAAAACGGTGCGGGCGGGTGCTCTCGAAGTAGTAGCTGTCACCTTCTTCGAGGATGAAGGTCTCGGTGCCCACCACCAGTTCCAGCCGGCCTTCAAGGAGGATGCCGGTTTCTTCGCCATCGTGGGTGAGCATCTCGGCTCCGGTGTCGGCACCCGGCGGGTAGACCTCTGTCAGGAAGGCAATGGCACGGTTGGGATGCGACTTGCCCACCAGCTTCATGGTCACCGCACCGTCGGAAATGTCGATCAGTTCGTGGGCCTTGTAGACAATCTGGGCGTGGCTTTCAGCTTCCAGTTCCACGGAGAAAAACTCGACCATGGACATGGGAATACCGCTTAGCACCTTGCGCAGCGAGCTGATCGAGGGGCTCACACTGTTCTTCTCGATCATCGAGATGGTGCTGTTGGTCACGCCCGCACGCTTGGCGAGTTCACGCTGGGACAGGCCCTTGAGCTTGCGGATGGCTTGCAGTCGTTCGCCGACGTCCAAAGCTGGAGCCTCCTGAAACGGTGAGATGGCGGGGTGAATGTGAACGATATCATGGCAATGCCGTTCAGTATTTACAACACACCGCCCCTCAGGCTGTCCGCTTCAGCGTGTCATTCGCCGAAGTAGTCCAGCGGCACGCGTTTGAGGTTGCAGAAGATCTGGTAGGGGATGGTCCCTGCGTGCATGGCGACTTCACTGGCCAACACGTGCTTGCCCCACAGCTCGACCGGGCTGCCGATGTTCGCTTCGGGCACGTCGGTCAGGTCGATGCACAGCATGTCCATGGAAACGCGGCCAATCAGCTGGCTGCGCTTGCCGGCGACCATCACCGGCGTACCGGTCGGGGCCTGGCGGGGGTAGCCATCGGCGTAGCCCATGGCAACCACGCCCACCCGGGTGGGGCGTTGGCTGATGAACTTGGCGCCATAGCCCACCGGCTCGCCAGCAGGCAACTCTCGCACGCTGATCACCCGCGATTGCAGGGTCATTACCGGCTGCAGGCGCTCGGCCTGGGCTTGCGCCACCTCGAACGGTGTTGCGCCATACAGCATGATGCCAGGGCGCACCCAGTCGCTGGGGGCATGCGGCCAGGCCAGCACGCCGGGCGAGTTGCGCAGGCTGCATTCGGCAGCCAAACCCTGCCGGGCGGCCTCGAACACGGCAATCTGTTGCGCAGTGGCGTCGGCATCCAGTTCGTCGGCACGGGCGAAATGGCTCATCAGCACGATGCGCGCAACCTTGCCGCTGGCCAGCAGGCGTTGGTAAGCCTCGTGATAGTCCTTGGGGTGCAGGCCGACACGGTGCATGCCGCTGTCGAGCTTGAGCCAGAGGGTCAATGGCTTGTGCACGGGCGTCTTTTCGATGGCCTCCAGCTGCCACAACGAATGCACCACGCACCACAGGTCATGCTCGGCGATCAGCGAAAGCTCGCTGGCTTCGAAGAAACCTTCAAGCAGCAGCATCGGAGCCTTGATACCCGCCGCACGCAACTCCAGCGCCTCTTCGATACACGCAACGGCAAAGCCATCGGCTTCGGCTTCCAGCGCGAGGGCGCAACGCACGGCGCCGTGGCCGTAGGCGTCGGCCTTGATCACGGCGAGGGCCTTGGCGCCGGTCAGTTCACGGGCAAGGCGGTAGTTGTGGCGCAGGGCTTGGAGGTCGATCAGGGCACGGGCGGGACGCATGGCGGCAGCCTTATGGTGGTTCAGGTTGAAAACAGTGTTGGATTCATCGCCGGCAAGCCGGTTCCCACAGGGTCAGTGTAGGAGCCGCCGTACCAGCGATGAGGCCGGTATAGCAGGCCGATTACTGATGCACTGGCGCCGTATGGCCTTGCTTGGCGACTTCCCGGGTTTTGCCATACCGTGAAATATCCAGCCCTTCAGCGCTGATTTGCGGCTTTTTGCGCGCAATCAGGTCAGCCAGCAGGCGCCCGGAACCACAGGCCATGGTCCAACCCAGGGTACCGTGGCCGGTGTTGAGGAACAGGTTACGGAATGCGGTGCCACCCACAATCGGGGTTCCATCCGGGGTCGCCGGGCGCAGACCGGTCCAGAAACTGGCCTGGCTCAGGTCACCGCCGCGAGGATAAAGGTCGTTGACGATCATCTCCAGTGTTTCGCGCCGGCGCGGGTTAAGCGACAGGTCAAAACCGGCGATCTCAGCCATGCCACCGACACGGATACGGTTGTCGAAGCGGGTGATGGCGACCTTGTAGGTCTCATCGAGAATGGTCGAGGTCGGCGCCATGTCGGCGTTGGTGATCGGCACGGTCAGCGAATAACCCTTGAGCGGGTACACCGGCGCCTTGATGCCCAGCGGTTTGAGCATCTGCGGCGAGTAGCTGCCCAGCGCCAGCACGTAGCGATCGGCGGTTTCCAGCTTGCCGTCGACCCATACGCCATTGATTCGGTCACCGGCGAAGTCCAGGCGCTGGATGTCCTGGCCAAAGCGGAATTCGACACCCAGCTTGAGGGCCATTTCTGCAAGCTTGGTGGTGAACAGCTGGCAGTCGCCGGTCTGGTCGTTGGGCAGGCGCAGGGCGCCGGCAAGAATGTCCTTGACCCCAGCCAGGGCCGGTTCGACGCGGGCAATGCCATCACGGTCCAGCAGCTCGTAGGGCACGCCCGACTGCTCGAGCACAGCGATATCCTTGGCAGCAGCATCAACCTGAGCCTGGGTGCGGAACAGCTGGGTAGTGCCCAAAGTGCGGCTTTCGTAAGCGATACCGGTTTCGGCGCGCAGTTCGTCGAGGCAATCGCGGCTGTACTCGGACAGGCGCACCATGCGCTCCTTGTTCACTGCATAGCGGCTGGCGGTGCAGTTGCGCAGCATTTGTGCCATCCACAGGTACTGGTCGACGTCGCCGGTCAGCTTGATGGCCAATGGCGCGTGGCGCTCCAGCAGCCACTTGATGGCTTTGAGCGGCACACCTGGAGCAGCCCAGGGCGAGGCGTAGCCGGGCGAGATCTGGCCTGCGTTGGCGAAGCTGGTTTCCATCGCCACCGCCGGTTGGCGATCGACCACAGTCACTTCAAAACCTTGCCGGGCCAGGTAATAGGCACTGGCGGTTCCGATTACACCGCTACCAAGTACCAGAACTCGCATCGTTGATCCCTCGCACGCGGCGCACCGCATTTTTGTTGATATGGCATGGATGCGCGCAGTATAAAAATTACAGCCCAGTGCAATTCACTATATAAAAGCCTATATTTGGCGAGAATTCTCGGCAAAATCGCCTTTCACGGAGGGGCATCCCCTATGAGAACCCAGCACCAGAGCAAGCGTGAACTGGACAAGATCGACCGCAACATCCTGCGGATCCTGCAGAATGACGGGCGCATTTCCTTCACCGAACTGGGCGAGAAAGTTGGGCTTTCCACCACCCCTTGCACCGAGCGCGTGCGCCGCCTGGAGCGTGAGGGCATCATCATGGGCTACAACGCCCGGCTCAACCCTCAGCACCTGAAGGGCAGCCTGCTGGTGTTCGTGGAAATCAGCCTGGACTACAAGTCGGGCGACACGTTCGAGGAGTTCCGCCGCGCGGTACTCAAGCTGCCACACGTGCTGGAATGCCACTTGGTGTCGGGCGATTTCGATTACCTGGTGAAGGCACGCATTTCGGAGATGGCCTCGTACCGCAAGCTGCTGGGCGACATCCTGCTCAAGCTGCCGCACGTGCGCGAGTCCAAGAGCTACATCGTGATGGAGGAGGTGAAGGAAAGCCTCTGCCTGCCGATCCCGGACTGACGCTACACCAGCACCTGCCGGGTGGTGGCGATGAACCGGTGGACGAGCTGCTCGGCTTGCGGCTCGATCATCTGTTGCGGGCCACGGCCGCGTGGGCAGGCCATGCGCGGGGTGGTGCCGAACAGGCGGCAGATCATCGGCCTTTCTTCATACACGGTGCAGCCATTGGGCCCCAGGTGCACACAGTCCAGGCGCTGCAGCGCCGCATCCTGCTCAGCCTGCGACTTGCGCGGCAGACGGGCCATCTCTTCGGCTGACGTGGTAACCGGGCCACAACAGTCGTGGCAACCGGGCTCGCATTCGAAGGAAGGGATGAGTTCACGCAGGAACTGGATCTTGTGGCGGTTGCAGGACATGGCGAGGAATACATTGAAGATTGAGACTGAATTATAGGCCTCATCGCCGGCTTGCCGCGAATGAGGCCGGTTGCCCGACCCCGAAAGCCCGGCTTATCCTCCCACTTCTGTCTCGATACCCAGGACCCGCCAATGATCCACAGCGCGCAGCACGCCGCCTCCTACTACGCCGCCAGCAGCGCGCCACACCCCGATCACCCGTTCCTGCAAGGCGAGCACAGCGCCGACGTGTGCATCGTTGGCGGCGGCTATTCGGGCCTGAACACCGCCATCGAGCTGGCCGAACGCGGCCTGTCGGTGATCCTGCTGGAAGCGCGCAAGCTCGGCTGGGGGGCCAGCGGGCGCAATGGCGGCCAGCTTATCCGGGGCGTCGGCCACGGCCTGGAGCAGTTCCAGGCGGTGATCGGTGAAGAAGGCGTACGCAGCATGAAGCTGATGGGCCTGGAAGCCGTGGACATCGTCCGTGAACGGGTCGAGCGCCACGCCATCGCCTGCGACCTGGCCTGGGGTTACTGCGACCTGGCCAACAAGCCCGGCGAGCTGCAAGGCTTCGCCGAAGACGCCGATGAACTGCGCAGTCTGGGCTACCGTCACGAACTGCGCCTGGTGCATAAAGACGATATCCACAGCGTGGTCGGCTCCGACCGTTATGTCGGCGGCCTGATCGACATGGGCTCAGGGCACCTGCACCCGCTCAACCTGGCGCTTGGCGAAGCGGCCGTGGCCAGCCGCCTTGGTGTGCAGCTATACGAGCAATCGGAGGTCAGCCGCATCGAGTACGGCCCCGAAGTGAAGGTGCACACCGCCCAAGGCCGGGTGCGCGCCAAAACCCTGGTGCTGTGCTGCAACGCCTATCACAACGGCCTCAACCGCGAATTGGGCGGCAAAGTGCTGCCAGCCGGCAGCTACATCATCGCCACCGAACCGCTGGGTGAGGAACGCGCGCGCCAATTGCTGCCGCAGAACATGGCGGTGTGCGACCAGCGCGTGGCGCTGGACTACTATCGCCTGTCCGCCGACCACCGTCTGCTGTTCGGCGGTGCCTGCCATTACTCCGGGCGCGACCCACAGGACATTGCCGCCTACATGCGGCCGAAGATGCTCAAGGTGTTCCCGCAACTGGCCGATGTGCGCATCGATTACCAGTGGGGTGGGATGATCGGCATCGGCGCCAACCGCCTGCCACAGGTCGGCCGCCTGGCCAGCCAGCCGAATGTTTATTACGCCCAGGCCTACTCTGGCCATGGGCTCAACGCCACTCACCTGGCAGCGCGCCTGCTGGGTGAAGCCATCAGTGGCCAGCAAAGCGGGCGCTTCGACCTGTTCGCCAAGGTGCCACACATCACCTTCCCTGGCGGCAAACACCTGCGCTCGCCGCTGCTGGCGTTGGGGATGTTGTGGCACAGGCTCAAAGAGCTGACTTGAGACCTGAACGGTCCTGCATGGACCGCGCAGTGTCATGTTGATCAGTCTTTCCAAAAGGGTTTACGCCCCTCGGTCAAGGCCTGCTCCCAGCTCAGCCCAACATCGCGCAACTGCTCATCGGTCAACTGCAGCAACGCCCTGCGGGTGTGCCAGCGATGCAGCATCAGGCCCCAACGCCCCATCCCTTGCGGGGCGTTGAACACCTTGGCCTGCTGCCCGGCTTCCAGTTCCCTGGCCAACAGTTGCAAGCGCACATCGCTCATGCCACCCATCGCTGCGTTCTCCCATTCAGTGATTACTGTGGAGAAAGCATGCGCGCTGCCAGCACCGGCAATACAGATTCAATACAGGCTTATTATTCCCATACAGAATTGGCGGATCTGCGGCTGAATGCTGTATTTTCTACGCAACTGTACTGGTCGTGCTTGCAATCGCGCACAGGAGTATGCCGTGACGCTCTACCTGAACCTCGCCGAGCTGCTCGGCACCCGTATCGAGCAAGGCCTGTACCGCCCCGGCCAGCGCCTGCCATCGGTGCGCGCCCTGAGCGTGGAACATGGGGTCAGCCTGAGTACGGTGCAGCAGGCCTACCGCCTGCTGGAAGACAACGGCATGGTGTCGCCACGCCCCAAGTCCGGCTACTTCGTCAACGACCATCGCCACCTCGCCGCACTGCCCGCCGTCAGCCGCCCTGCCCAGCGACCCGTGGACATTTCGCAGTGGGAACAAGTATTGGAGCTGGTGCGCAGCACACCTCGTCAAGACGTCATACAGCTCGGCCGCGGCATGCCCGACATCGACAGCCCGAGCCTCAAGCCCTTGCTGCGCAGCCTCGCCCAGCTCAGCCGGCGCCAGGACATGCCGGGGCTGTATTACGACAACATCCATGGCAACCTCGCTTTGCGTGAGCAGGTTGCCCGCCTGGTGCTGGACTCTGGCTGCCGCCTGGGCCCGGCGGACCTGGTGGTGACGACTGGCTGCCACGAAGCGTTGTCGTGCAGCATCCGCGCGGTGTGCGAGCCGGGCGACATTGTCGCGGTCGATTCGCCGAGCTTTCACGGCGCCATGCAAACACTCAAAGGCCTGGGCATGAAGGCGCTGGAGATCCCCACCGACCCGATCACCGGCATCAGCCTGGAAGCCCTGGAACTGGCGCTTGAGCAGTGGCCGATCAAGCTCATCCAGATCACGCCAAGCTGTAATAACCCGCTTGGCTACATCATGCCCGAGGCACGCAAGAAGGCGCTGCTGAACCTGGCCCAGCGCTATGACGTCGCCATCCTCGAAGACGATGTGTATGGCGACCTGGCCTACACCTACCCCCGCCCGCGCACCCTCAAGTCGTTCGACGACGACGGTCGCGTGCTGCTGTGCAGTTCGTTTTCCAAGACGCTAGCCCCGGGCCTGCGCATTGGCTGGGTGGCGCCAGGGCGCTATCTAGAGCGGGTGCTGCACATGAAGTACATCAGCACCGGCAGCACGGCCACCCAGCCGCAGCTGGCGATCGCCGATTTCATCGCCAGCGGCCACTACCACCCCCATGTGCGGCGCATGCGCAGCCAGTACCAGCGCGGCCGCGACCTGATGAGCGACTGGGTAAACCGTTACTTCCCACCTGGCACGCGCGTCAGCCGGCCTCAGGGTGGCTTCATGCTGTGGGTGGAGCTGCCAGAGCATTTCGACACGTTGCGGCTGAACCGCGCTTTACTGGAACAGGGCGTGCAGGTTGCCGTGGGCAGCATCTTTTCCGCCTCAGGCAAGTTCCGCCACTGCCTGCGGATGAATTTCGCCGCGCGGCCAACACCACAGATCGAGGACGCGGTGCGCAAAGTGGGAGAAACCGCCCTTCGTCTACTGGATCAAAGTAACACCGACGGGTAACTTTGCGCCGCCCTATACGGTCCAACCTCTCAAGCCTTTGCCGCACAGGACGATCCACACTTGAGACTCCAGCGAGCTCTGCCCCTGCTGCTGGTGCTGCTAGGCCTTGCAGGCTGCGCCAGCGTCGGTACACCCCGCGAGACCAGCCAGGCACTGCCGGCTAAAGATTCAGCCTTCGGCCGCTCGGTGCTGCGCCAGGCCGCACCCTATGAAGGACGGTCCGGTTTCCGTCTGCTGCCCAACAGCAACGAGGCCTTCCGTGCCCGCGCCGAGCTGATCCGCAACGCGCAGGCCAGCATCGACTTGCAGTACTACATCGTCCACGACGGCCTGAGCACCCGGGCCCTGGTCCATGAACTGCTGCGCGCCGCCGACCGAGGCGTACGCGTGCGTATCCTGCTGGACGACACCACCAGCGACGGCCTGGACACCATCATGGGCACCCTCGACGCCCATCCGAACATCCAGATCCGCGTATTCAACCCACTGCATCTGGGCCGCAGCACGGGGGTGACGCGCGCGGTGGGCCGCCTGTTCAACCTGTCGCGCCAGCACCGGCGCATGCACAACAAGCTGTTCCTGGTGGACAACAGCATGGCCATCGTCGGCGGGCGCAACCTGGGCGATGAGTATTTCGATGCTGAGCCCAACCTGAATTTCACTGACATCGACATGCTCGGCGTGGGCCCGGTGGCCGAACAGCTCGGGCACAGCTTCGACCAGTACTGGAACAGTGCCCTGAGCCGGCCCGTGACTGACTTCCTCTGGCAACTGCCGGATGCCGCCGACCTGCGCGCCAGCCGCCACCGCCTGGAAGTGTCGCTGGCCGAGGCGCGGGTGCAGCGCAAGGCGCTGTATGACCGCCTGATGGCCTATCAGTCGGAGCCTCGGCTGGATGTTTGGCGCAATGAGCTGATCTGGGCCCACAGCCAGGCCTTGTGGGATGCACCGAGCAAGGTGCTGGCAGACGATGAGCCAGACCCGCACCTGCTGATGAGCCAGCAGTTGGCCCCTGACCTGGCAAACGTGCACCACGAGTTGATCCTGGTTTCGGCCTATTTCGTCCCTGGCGAGCCTGGGCTGCTGTACCTGACCGGCCGTGCGGACGCCGGAACGTCGGTCAAGCTGTTGACCAACTCGCTGGAGGCCACCGATGTACCGGCCGTGCATGGCGGGTATGCGCCCTACCGCCGGGCGCTGCTCGAACACGGCGTGCAGCTGTTCGAGTTGCGCCGCCAGCCGGGTGACCCCAGTGCCGGGCGCCTGAATTTCCACGGCGGTTCGGATTCCAGCCTGCACAGCAAGGCGATCGTGTTCGACCGACACAAGACTTTCATCGGCTCGTTCAATTTCGACCCGCGTTCGGTGTTGTGGAATACCGAGGTCGGGGTGCTGGTGGACAGCCCGGAGCTGGCCGAATACACCCGCGAGCTGGCCGTTCAGGGCATGGCGCCTGCGCTGAGTTATCAGGTCAGGCTAGAGAATGACAAGCTGGCCTGGGTGACCGAGGACAACGGCCAACTGCACACCCTGACGGCAGAGCCCGGCGGGCTCTGGCGGCGGTTCAATGCGTGGATCAGCAAGGCCGTCGGGCTGGAGAAAATGCTGTAGCGCAGGGCCTCAGGCGGCAGCAGGCTCGAAGGCACCGCGCCGCTGGGTCAACACCACCAACCCGGCCGCCCCAACTGCCATCAGCAGCGGCAACGCATGGCCACTGAGCCACTGGCTACCCGCACCGGCCAGCAACGGCCCCAGCAGGCAGCCGATACCCCACAGCTGCGCCACATGGGCATTGGCCCGCACAAGTGCATCATCCCGATAACGCTCGCCGATCAGTATCAGCGACAACGTGAACAGGCCACCGGCACTGGCCCCGAACAGCACCCACAATGGCCAGATCGCCGGCGTGTGCACAAGCAACGGAATCGCCAGGCTGGAACACAGCAAGGTCACCGCACAACCGGTGAACAGGGCGCGCCGCGACATGTGGTCGGCCAAGGCGCCAATCGGCAACTGCAGCACCGCGTCGCCAACCACCACGGTACTGACCATGAACAGCGCCAGCTCGGTGGTGAAGCCCTGCTGCAGGCAGTACACCGGCAACAGGGTGAGGATCATCGCCTCGAAGGCAGCAAACAGCGCGATGGCCCAGGCGATCACCGGCAGCCGGCGACAGAAGGCGAACAGGTCGCTGAAGGTTACGCTGCAGGCCTCGGTACTCGGCGCGCCGCCACGACCCAACAGCAGCAAGGGCGAGAGCAGCAGCAGGCCGGTCGCAGCCCAGAAGCCAAAGTCATCGTCGGAGCCGAGAAAGCCCAGCACCAGCGGCCCTGCCAGCTGGCTCAAGGCATAGCTGCTGCCATACAGCGCCACCAAGCGCCCACGCCACTGCTCGACCACCAACTGGTTGATCCAGCTCTCGCCAAGGATGAACACCACGGTCAACGACATGCCGATCAGCAAGCGCAGCGCCAGCCACAGCGGGTAGCTGGGCAGCACCGCCAGCAGGCCAATCGACAATGCCCCGCCCCACAGGCACAGGCGCATAGCCGAAGGCACGCCGACCCAGCCGGCCAGGCGGCTGGCCAGGCTGGCACCAATCAGCACGCCCAGCGCGGGCATCGCAGCCATTACGCCGATGGCGAAGCTGCCGTAGCCCCAGGCCTCCAGGCGCAGGGACACCAGCGGCATGCTCACGCCGAGCGCGAGCCCGACGCTCAGCACCGATGCCAGCACGGCAAAGTAGGTTCCCCAGCGCATAGCAGCCTCCCAGGCACAATTCTTGAATGGCAGAAACGACACAGCCGGGACGGTGTGAACCGGCCCGGCTGTCATTGGGGCTGTAGCGCAGCCCCCTGGATTTACAGCTTGATCCAGGTCGCTTTCAGCTCGGTGTACTTCTCCAGCGCATGCAGCGACTTGTCACGGCCGTTGCCCGACTGCTTGAAACCACCGAACGGCGCGGTCATGTCGCCGCCATCGTACTGGTTGACCCAGACGCTGCCGGCGCGCACGGCACGGGCAGTCTTGTGGGCCTTGGAAATATCCGACGTCCAGATGCCAGCGGCCAGGCCATACGGCGTGTCGTTGGCAATGGCGATGGCTTCTTCGGCAGTATCGAAGGCGATGACCGACAGCACGGGGCCGAAGATTTCTTCCTGGGCGATCTTCATGGCGTTGGTCACGCCGTCGAAGATGGTCGGCTCGACGTAGGTGCCGCCAGTCTCTTCCAGGGTGCGCTTGCCACCGGCCAGCAACTTGGCGCCGTCCTTGTGGCCGGCGTCGATGTACGACAGCACGGTATTCATCTGCTGGGTGTCGACCAGCGCACCGACGGTGGTCTGCGGATCGAGCGGGTTACCTGGCTTCCAGCCCTTGAGCGCTTCGACCACCATGGGCAGGAACTTGTCCTTGATCGAACGCTCGACCAGCAGGCGCGAACCTGCGGTGCAAACTTCGCCCTGGTTGAAAGCGATGGCGCTGGCAGCAGCTTCGGCGGCGGCTTGCAGGTCCGGTGCGTCGGCAAAGACGATGTTCGGGCTCTTGCCACCGGCTTCCAGCCAGATACGCTTCATGTTCGACTCGCCCGCATACACCATCAACTGCTTGGCGATCTTGGTCGAGCCGGTGAACACCAGGGTGTCTACGTCCATGTGCAGGGCCAGGGCCTTGCCGACGGTGTGGCCGTAGCCTGGCAGCACGTTCAGCACACCGGCCGGGATACCGGCTTCGATGGCCAGCTGGGCGATGCGGATGGCGGTCAGCGGCGACTTCTCGGATGGCTTGAGTACCAGCGAGTTACCGGTGGCCAGGGCTGGTGCGATCTTCCAGCAGGCCATCAGCAGCGGGAAGTTCCACGGTACGATGGCACCGACCACGCCAACTGCTTCGCGGGTAACCAGACCCAGCTGATCACTAGGGGTCGGCGCGACTTCGTCGTAGACCTTGTCGATGGCTTCGGCGGTCCAGTGGATGGCATTGGCCGCGCCCGGCACGTCGATGCTGGAGGAGTCGCCGATCGGCTTGCCCATGTCCAGGGTTTCGAGCAGCGCCAGCTCTTCGACGTTCTTGCGCAGCAGGTCGGCGAAGCGGATCAGCTTGGCCTTGCGCTTGGCCGGGGCCAGCTGCGACCAGACGCCGGAATCGAACGTTGCGCGGGCGTTTTCCACAGCGCGATTGGCATCGGCCAGGTCGCAGCTGGCAACCTTGGCCAGGAAGCGTCCGTCGACCGGGCTCAGGCAGTCGAAGGTTTCACCGGATGCGGCGTCGGTGTATTCGCCGTTGATGAAGGCACGTCCTTCGATCTTCAGTTGCTGGGCACGTTGCTCCCAGTCTGCACGAGTCAGGGTGGTCATACGAAACTCCTCCTCTTGTTTAGGTGCAACGCCGCACTGAGGACTCACAGGCGTTGTCAGAATTCTGGCCGGGCGACAAGCGCACACTGGCAAGCGATACCCTAAACCAGCCAGTGCAAACTATCAATATATTTGACACATAAGGCCTAAAAGCCTACTGATGTGCATTTTATTAAACAAAAATAGGAGCTGCACCATGAACATCGCCAGCATCATCGACTTCGCCCAAGTCCTCACCGAGGCTGAACGCTACCGTCCCGCGGCAGAAAAAATCCTCAAGGGCGAGCCGGACCAGGCTGTCTACAACCATTATTCCACCCCGTGCGGACAGTTCGCCGCAGGTGTCTGGGAAGGTGAGGTCGGGCAGTGGACAGTGAACTACACCGAGCATGAATACTGCGAGATCGTGCAGGGCGTTTCGGTACTGCGCGACCCGGATGGCGGCACCAAGACCCTGCGTGCCGGTGATCGGTTTGTCATCCCGGCCGGCTTCAAGGGCACCTGGGAAGTGCTGGAGCCGTGCCGCAAGATTTATGTGATGTTCGAGCAGAAATGAGTGCGACGCCGGCGTGGTGATTAATTACCACAGCCCGGCAAGCCAAGAGCGTGATCCTTGCAGCGTCCAATTCAGGACAATCCAAGGAGAATCATCATGACTACCGACATCCTCGGCGCCGCTCGTCACGTGATTGGCTCGCAGTATGTAGAAAGCGTCAAGCCCTACATCGTCGAACTCACTGGCCTGATGAGCGCCGCAGGCCCACGTGACATCACCACCAAGGACATACGCTCCGACAGGGTGATGATCAGCGTCGATACCGCCGGCACCATCGACGGCCTGCACATCAGCTGATCCCCACTGCTGATCGCTACAAGAAAGGGGCTCCAGACGGAGCCCCTTTCTTGTTGGCATCCACGTAAAAAAAAACCCGCGTCCTTTCGGATGCGGGTTTTTTCAGGTCGCCGATCAATTACTTGATCTTGGCTTCCTTGTACACCACGTGCTTGCGAACAACGGGATCGTATTTCTTGATCTCGATTTTGTCCGGGGTGGTGCGCTTGTTCTTGTCGGTGGTGTAGAAGTGGCCAGTGCCAGCACTCGAAACCAGACGGATCAATTCACGCATGACGTTCTCCTTAGAACTTTTCGCCGCGAGCACGCAGCTCGGCCAGCACTACGTCGATACCACGCTTGTCAATGACGCGCATGCCTTTGGCAGATACGCGCAGACGCACGAAACGGTTCTCGGATTCAACCCAGAAACGGTGGTGCTGCAGGTTCGGCAGGAAACGACGACGGGTTTTGTTGTTTGCGTGGGAAATGTTGTTCCCGGTTACTGGACCCTTACCAGTAACTTGACAGACTCTCGACATGACTCAGCCCTCTAAAACCACATGCCCAACCCGGCATGGGTTGGCCGCTTAATCTCTCAGTCTTTGGCGCCAGGCGCCGTGATTCTGGAGGTCTTACCGACCGGATCCGCTGATGCGACAGGCCGAGCCCCTAGAAAAGAGCGCTGCTTTATACCAGAAAGACTGCATTGCAACAACTGCTGATGAGCATCTGTCGGAGACAAATCGTGCGCGAGCAGCATAGCGGCTAGCCCGGCGAACTGTCGACCACTCGTCGCCAGCCGGTAGAAAAAGAGGGTGGTCATTTCCTGATGCGCACACTAGGGTAGGACGTTTCCAGACTGCACTGGCAGATGGGCCACTGACAGCCAAGGAGTCACGATGCGTGCCGCCGCCCTTTCCTTAATGCTCACCTCCCTGCTTGCTGCCGGCATCGCCCAGGCCGCGCCACTGAGCGTCTGCAGCGAAGCCAGCCCCGAGGGCTTCGACGTGGTCCAGTACAACTCGCTGACCACCACCAACGCCTCGGCCGACGTACTGATGAACCGCCTGGTCGAGTTCGACGCAGGCCAAGGCAAGGTCGTCCCCAGCCTGGCGCAAAGCTGGACAGTGTCGGCTGACGGCCTGGTGTACGACTTCAAGCTGCGTGAAGGGGTCAAATTCCACTCCACGCCTTATTTCAAGCCAACCCGCGCCCTCGATGCCGACGATGTGCTATTCAGCTTCCAGCGCATGCTCTACCCCGCCCACGCCTGGCACAAGACCGCACCGGGTGGCTACCCGCACGCCCAATCACTGCAACTGGGCAGCCTGATCAAGTCGATAGAGGCGCCGGAGCCGAGCAGCGTACGCTTCACCCTGACCCACCCCGATGCGACCTTCCTGGCCACCTTGAGCATGGGCTTTGCTTCGATCTACTCCGCCGAGTACGCCGACAAACTGCTCAAGGCAGGCACCCCGGAGAAGCTCAATAGCCAGCCGATCGGCACCGGCCCGTTCGTCTTCCAGCGCTACCAGAAGGACGCCGTGGTGCGCTACCGCGCCAACCCGGACTACTTTGATGGCAAGCCTGCGGTCGATCCGCTGATCTTCGCCATCACTACCGATGCCAACGTACGCCTGCAGAAGCTCAAGCGTGGTGAATGCCAGGTGGCCCTGTCACCCAAGCCCCTGGACGTTGCCGAAGCAGGCAAGGACGGTAACCTCAAGGTCGTCACGACACCGGCCTTCATGACCGCTTTCGTTGCCATCAACAGCGAGCACCCGCCGCTGGACAAACCCGAAGTGCGCCAGGCGATCAACCTGGCCTTCGACAAGCAGGCCTACCTCAAGGCCGTTTTCGAAGGCACCGCCACCGCCGCCAACGGCCCCTACCCGCCCAACACCTGGAGCTATGCCAAGGACCTGCCCGGCTACCCGCTGGATCTCAAGCGAGCCAAGGCGCTGCTGAGCAAGGCCGGTTACGCAGATGGGTTCAGCACCACGATCTGGACCCGCCCGTCAGGCAGCCTGCTCAACCCCAACCCAAGCCTGGGCGCGCAGATGCTCCAGGCAGACCTGGCCAAGATCGGCATCAAGGCCGAAATCCGCGTGATCGAATGGGGTGAGCTGATCCGTCGGGCCAAGGCTGGCGAGCATGACCTGCTGTTCATGGGCTGGGCCGGCGACAACGGCGACCCGGACAACTTCCTCAGCCCGCAGTTTTCCTGTGCGGCGGTAAAGTCGGGGACCAACTTCGCGCGGTTCTGCGACAGCCGGCTGGACCAGTTGATCAGTGCAGGGCGTACCACCAACGACCAGAGTGTACGCAGCCGGTTGTACCAGCAGGCGCAGACGCTGATCCAGCAGCAGGCGCTGTGGGTGCCGCTGGCGCACCCGACGGCGGCAGCGCTGTTGCGCGAGGGCGTCGAGGGTTATCAGGCAAGCCCGTTCGGGCGGCTGGATTTCAGCAAGGTTTCGGTGAAGCGCTGAACCCTGGCTTTGCAGGCTCGACCAAATGCCGGCTTGCCGGCGACTGGTCGAGCCTGCAAACAGGCAGCCACTAAGCGACAATCCATCCCTGCTCCACCATCGACAGCGGCTCCCCATCACCCACGATGATGTGATCGAGCACCCGCACATCGATCAGCGCCAACCCCTGCTTCAATGCAAGCGTCATGTGCACGTCGTCCTGGCTCGGCTCACTATTGCCCGAAGGATGGTTGTGGCAAAGGATCAACGCCGCAGCGTTGTGCATCAACGCACGGCGCACCACTTCCCGCGGGTAGATGCTGGCCCGGTCGATCGTCCCTCTGAATAGGATTTCGAAAGCCAACGGCCGGTGTTTGCTATCCAGAAACAGGCAGCCAAAAACTTCGCTAGGCTCATGACGCAGCATGGCTTTCAGGTATCTGCGCACCGCAAAAGGGCTCTCCAGAGCGCAGTCGCGCTCGATCGATGTGGCAAGGTTGCGCCGCCCGATCTCCAGCAGCGCCTGCAATTGGCCATACCGCACCGGCCCAAGCCCGAGCGCCCCCACGAATGCGTCCCTGTCAGCTTCAAGCAACTGGCGCAAGCCGCCGAACTTGACGAGCAACCCCCGCGCCAGCTCCACGACGTTGTGGCCCCGCACGCCAGAGCCGAGAAACACGGCCAGCAATTCGGCATCCGAAAGGCTGCCCACCCCGCGCTGCATCAACTTTTCCCTGGGCCGCTCCTCGGCTGGCCACTCGCTTATCTTCATTGCATCTCCTTTGCGCCCTGCTGCGACACGTTTAGGCCCTGTGTTAATCTATTTCGCCTCGTACATGCGACGTTCTGCCGCAGGCAATCCTGTTCGTCGCTGCCCGCTCTCTCTGGAAAAAGGCAAGCCTATGCAGCGGCTGTATCGCAAGCGCATCGTTCTCGGCGTCGGGGGCGGCATTGCCGCCTACAAGAGCGCCGAGCTGATTCGCCGACTCCTGGAGCACGGCGCGCAAGTGCGCGTCGTCATGACCCGTGGTGGTGCTGAATTCATCACCCCGCTGACCCTGCAGGCGCTGTCCGGCCACCCGGTACACATGGATCTGCTCGACCCTGCCGCCGAAGCGGCCATGGGCCATATCGAACTGGCCAAATGGGCCGACCTGGTGCTGATCGCCCCCGCCACCGCCGACCTCATGGCGCGCATGGCCCAAGGCATGGCCGACGACTTGCTGACCACCCTGGTACTGGCCACCGACGCCACTGTGGCAGTGGCCCCGGCCATGAACCAGGCCATGTGGCGCGACCCGGCGACCCAGGCCAATCTCGACCTGCTCAAGACCCGTGGCATCCAGGTGTTCGGGCCGGCTTCCGGCAGCCAGGCCTGCGGCGACGTGGGCCTTGGCCGCATGCTCGAAGCCACCGACCTGGCCTGGTGCGCCGCCGAGAGCTTCAAGCGCCAGGCGCTTACCGGCAAACATGTGCTGATCACCGCCGGGCCAACCCAGGAAAACATCGACCCGGTGCGTTACATCACCAATCATAGCTCCGGGAAGATGGGCTTCGCGCTGGCCGAGGCGGCCGCAGAAGCGGGTGCCCGGGTGACCCTCGTCACCGGCCCTGTGCACCTGCAGACCCCTGACCGGGTCAACCGGATCGACGTGGTCAGCGCGCGGGACATGCTCGCAGCCTGCGAGGCGGCCATGCCGTGCGACCTGTTCATCGCCTCGGCAGCGGTCGCGGACTACCGCCCGGAGGTCGTTGCCACACAGAAGCTCAAGAAAGATCCTACGACCGGCGACGGCATGCTGCTGCAGATGGTGCGCAATCCCGATATCCTTGCCACCATCGCTGGCCGCACCGACCGCCCGTTCAGCGTCGGCTTCGCCGCCGAGACCGAACATTTGCTCGATTACGCCACGCGCAAGCTCAAGGACAAGAACCTCGACCTGATCGTCGCCAATGATGTGGCCAACCCCAGCATCGGCTTCAACAGCGAGGAAAATGCCCTGACCGTGATCGACCGCCAGCAGCATCAAACCCTCTTCGCGCAGACCAGCAAAGGCAAGATTGCCCGGCAACTGGTCGCCTTCATCGCCGAACGGCTCAACCAGGTTCAATAAGTTACATGCACGCTCTTCAAGCCAAGATCCTCGACCCACGCCTGGGCAGTGAATTTCCGCTGCCGCAATACGCCACCCCTGGCTCCGCCGGCCTGGACCTGCGCGCCCTGCTCAAAGAGGACACCGTCCTGGAGCCGGGCCAGACCCTGCTGATTCCTACCGGCCTGTCGATCTACATCGGCGACCCGGGCCTGGCAGCGATGATCCTGCCGCGCTCGGGTCTGGGCCATAAGCATGGCATCGTGCTGGGCAACCTGGTCGGCCTGATCGACTCGGATTACCAGGGCGAGCTGATGGTGTCGTGCTGGAACCGTGGCAACACGCCATTCACCATCGCCGTTGGCGAGCGCATCGCTCAGCTGGTGCTGGTACCGGTAGTGCAAGCGCATTTTGAAGTCGTCGAGGCCTTCGATGAAAGCCAGCGCGGCACCGGCGGCTTCGGCCATTCCGGCAGCCACTGAGCCGACCGGCGACCGTTCAGGCCATGGATGGCGAACTCTCTGATGAAACCACCGTCCAAGCGTTCAGTTTGCGCCTGCCCAGAAAGCCTTTGACTAATGGAGCTTCCAGAGATGAACGACATGGCCCACCTGGTCCCCGCACTGCCCGACAGCATCTTCCGCGCCTATGACATCCGCGGCGTGGTCGGCAAGACCCTGCACGCCGAAACCGCCTACTGGATCGGCCGCGCCATTGGCGCGCAGACGCTCGCCCAAGGCGAGCCGCAGATTTCCGTCGGCCGCGACGGCCGCCTGTCCGGCCCGATGCTGGTCGAGCAATTGATCAAAGGCCTGGCCGATGCCGGTTGCCAGGTCAGCGACGTCGGTCTGGTGCCGACCCCGGCGCTGTATTTCGCTGCCAATGTCCTGGCCGGCAAGTCCGGCGTGATGCTCACCGGTAGCCACAACCCTTCGGATTACAACGGTTTCAAGATCGTGATCGCTGGCGATACCTTGGCCAACGAACAGATCCAGGCCCTGCTGACTCGCCTGAAAACCAACGACCTGACCCGTGGCGAAGGCAGTGTGGAAAAGGTCGAGATCCTCGAGCGCTACTTCCAGCAGATCGTCGCTGACGTGAAGCTGGCGAAAAAGCTCAAGGTGGTGGTGGACTGCGGCAACGGCGCTGCCGGCGTTATCGCGCCGCAGCTGATCAAAGCCTTGGGCTGCGAAGTCATCCCACTGTTCTGCGAGGTGGATGGCAACTTCCCCAACCACCACCCGGACCCGGGCAAGCCTGAAAACCTTGAAGACCTGATCGCCAAGGTCAAGCAAACCGGTGCCGATATCGGCCTGGCCTTCGACGGCGACGGTGACCGCGTCGGTGTGGTGACCAACACCGGCAGCATCGTTTACCCCGACCGCCTGCTGATGCTGTTCGCGCAGGACGTGCTGGCGCGTAACCCGGGGGCCGAGATCATCTTCGACGTCAAATGCACCCGCCGCCTGACACCGCTGATCGAACAACACGGCGGCCGCGCCTTGATGTGGAAGACTGGTCACTCGTTGATCAAGAAGAAGATGAAGCAGACAGGTTCGCTGCTGGCCGGCGAGATGAGCGGGCACATCTTCATCAAGGAGCGCTGGTACGGTTTCGACGACGGTATCTACAGCGCCGCACGCCTGCTGGAGATCCTCAGCAAGGCTGGCCAGGACGCCGAAAGCCTGTTTGCCGCATTCCCGAACGACATTTCCACGCCGGAAATCAATATTGATGTGACCGACGAGGGTAAATTCAGCATCATTGATGCACTGCAACGCGACGCCGACTGGGGCCAAGCCAGCCTGACCACCATCGACGGTGTGCGGGTCGACTATGCCCAGGGCTGGGGCCTGGTTCGCGCCTCCAACACCACGCCGGTGCTGGTGCTGCGCTTCGAGGCCGAAAGCGACGCCGAGTTGCAACGTATCAAGGATGTTTTCCGCGCCCAGTTGCTGCGGGTTGCCCCTGAGCTGCAACTGCCGTTCTGACCGACTATCTGTTCCTTACAGGAGCCCTGCATGACCCTCGATCGCGATGCCGCTTCCCATGTAGCCGAGGTTTTGTCCGAAGCACTGCCTTACATTCGCCGTTTTGTCGGCAAGACCCTGGTGATCAAGTACGGCGGCAACGCGATGGAGAGCGAGGAGCTCAAGACCGGGTTTGCCCGTGACATCGTGCTGATGAAGGCCGTGGGCATCAACCCGGTGGTCGTGCACGGTGGTGGCCCTCAGATCGGCGACCTGCTCAAGCGCCTGTCGATCGAAAGCCACTTCATCGACGGCATGCGTGTCACCGACGCGGCGACCATGGACGTGGTTGAAATGGTGCTGGGTGGCCAGGTCAACAAGGACATCGTCAACCTGATCAACCGCCACGGCGGCAGCGCCATCGGCCTGACCGGCAAGGACGCGGAGCTGATCCGCGCCAAGAAGCTCACCGTGAGCCGCCAGACGCCGGAGATGACCCAGCCGGAAATCATCGACATCGGCCACGTCGGCGAAGTGGTCAGCGTCAACACCGACCTGCTGAACATGCTGGTCAAAGGCGACTTCATCCCGGTGATCGCGCCAATCGGCGTGGGTGCCAACGGTGAGTCGTACAACATCAACGCCGACCTGGTGGCCGGCAAGGTGGCCGAAGCACTGAAAGCCGAGAAGCTGATGCTGCTGACCAACATCGCCGGCCTGATGGACAAGCAAGGCCAGGTCCTGACCGGCCTGACCACCGAGCAGGTGAACGAACTGATCGCCGACGGCACCATCTACGGCGGCATGCTACCGAAGATCAAGTGCGCGCTGGAAGCGGTCCAGGGTGGCGTGAACAGCTCGCACATCATCGACGGCCGCGTGCCGAATGCGGTGCTGCTGGAGATCTTCACCGACAGCGGCGTGGGCACCTTGATCAGCAACCGCAAGCCACGCTGATCGCCTGCACTGGCCCTATCGCCGGCTTGCCGACGATAGGGCCGTAAAAGGCAACAGATAAAAAAGGCGACCCGAAGGTCGCCTTTTTCATTACCGAGCCGCAATCAGATCCCGTACTGCGCCCGATAGGCATCGACCGCCGGCAGATGCTGCTTGAGCTGCGGATCATCGGCCAGGAACTCCAGCACCTGGGTCAGCGAAACGATGCTGACTACCGGGATACCGAAGTCACGCTCCACTTCCTGGATCGCCGACAGTTCGCCATTGCCGCGCTCTTCGCGGTTGAGCGCGATCAGCACGCCAGCGGCCTTGGCCTGCTGGGCATTGATGATCTGCATGACCTCGCGGATGGCAGTGCCAGCGGTGATCACGTCATCGATGATCAGGACGTCACCGGCCAGTGGCGCGCCGACCAGGCTGCCGCCTTCGCCGTGATCCTTGGCTTCCTTGCGGTTGAAGCACCACGGCACGTCCAGCTGATGTTGCTCGGCCAGGGCCACGGCGGTGGCCGCAGCCAGCGGGATACCCTTGTAGGCCGGGCCGAACAGTACGTCGAACGGGATCTTGCTGTCGACGATGGCCGCCGCGTAGCAACGCCCCAGCTGAGCCAGGGCAGAACCTGTGTTGAACAGGCCGGCATTGAAGAAATACGGGCTGGTACGCCCCGATTTCAGGGTGAATTCACCGAAGCGCAGAACGCCGCGATCGATGGCAAAACGGATGAAGTCGCGCTGATACGGCTGCATGGAAAGTCCCGGACACCACGGATTTAGCTAAATGGGTTGAGCTCGGGTATCATACACGCACGAGATTTTTGGGGCCATTTATGCGGATCATCAGTGTGAACGTAAATGGCATTCAGGCTGCAGCCGAGCGTGGATTGCTCAGCTGGTTGCAAGCCCAGAATGCCGACGTCATCTGCCTTCAGGATACCCGCGCCTCGGCCTTTGAACTCGACGACCCAGCTTTCCAGCTCGATGGCTATTTCCTTTATGCCTGCGACGCGGAGGTACCCGCCCAAGGTGGCGTGGCACTGTACTCGCGCATGCAGCCCAAGGCAGTCATCACCGGCCTGGGCTTCGAGACAGCCGACCGCTACGGGCGTTATCTGCAAGCAGATTTCGACAAAGTCAGTATTGCCAGCCTGCTATTGCCTTCGGGCATGAACGGCGACGACGACTTGAACCAGAAGTTCAAGTTGATGGACGACTTCGCCAAGTACCTGGACAAGCAGCGGCGCAAGCGTCGTGAGTACATCTATTGCGGCTCGTTCTACGTGGCGCAGCAGAAGCTCGACATCAAGAACTGGCGTGACAGCCAGCAGTCGCCAGGCTTCCTGCCGCCTGAGCGTGCCTGGATGGATGCGATCACTGGCGACATGGGCTACGTGGATGCCCTGCGCGAAGTCAGCCGTGAAGGTGACCAGTACAGCTGGTGGCCGGACAACGAGCAGGCCGAGATGCTCAACCTGGGCTACCGGTTCGACTACCAGATCCTCACCCCGGGCCTGCGCCGCTTCGTGCGCAATGCCCGCCTGCCGCGTCAGCCGCGCTTCTCGCAGCATGCGCCGCTGATCGTCGACTATGACTGGACGTTGACCATCTGAGCACTGTTCAGATATGAAAAAGCCGACATTGAAGTCGGCTTTTTCATACCTGCAGGATCAATCAGTCGGCCAGAGCGACCTGCTGCAGTTCGAAGATCTCGTTCATGCCCTTCTGCGCCAGCGCCAGCATGGCGTTGAAGTCTTCGGGCTGGAACGGCGCACCCTCTGCAGTGCCCTGCACTTCGATGAAACCACCGGCACTGGTCATGACCACGTTCAGGTCGGTCTCGGCAGCGGAGTCTTCCAGATAGTCCAGGTCGAGTACGGCTTCGCCCTGGTACATGCCCACCGATACGGCGGCGATCATGTGCTTGAGCGGATTGCCGCCCTTCAGGCCACCCCGTTTCTTGATCACTGCCAGGGCATCGACCAAGGCGACCATGGCGCCGGTGATCGACGCGGTGCGGGTGCCGCCATCGGCCTGGATCACATCGCAGTCGACGTACAAGGTGATGTCACCCAGCTTGCTCATGTCCAGCGCGGCGCGCAGCGAGCGGCCGATCAGGCGCTGGATTTCCAGGGTGCGACCACCCTGCTTGCCACGGCTGGCTTCGCGCTGGTTACGCTCACCGGTGGAGCGCGGCAGCATGCCGTACTCGGCGGTCAGCCAGCCTTGGCCCTGGCCTTTGAGGAAGCGCGGTACGCCGTTTTCAACGCTGACCGTGCAGATGACCTTGGTGTCACCGAACTCGACCAGTACCGACCCTTCGGCGTGCTTGGTGTAGTTGCGGGTGATGCGGATCGAGCGGAGCTGATCGGCGGCGCGACCACTTGGACGTTTCATCTGGGATACCTGTACTGGGACTTTGAATCTGCCCGGCATTATAAAGCCCGTAGCCCGGTGAGGACATGCTTATTGTCGGGCCGCGCACAGCCTGTCGCCTTTTCCCACCGACCGATGAGGGCTCTGTAACATGGGCGGATTGGGCGCCAAGGGCGCACTGCGCTACAATCCTGCGCCTTGCAGCCGAAAGGCTTTCCCGTTCACATCATCTACGCGAGGTACTCCCCATGGTGCACAGCATGACCGCTTTTGCTCGTGTCGAGCGCGCAGGCAGCCAAGGCACCCTGGTCTGGGAACTGCGCTCGGTCAACCACCGCTACCTTGAACCTCACCTGCGCCTGCCCGACGCCCTGCGCGACCTGGAAGGCGCGGTGCGTGAGGGTCTGCGCCAAGGCTTGTCGCGCGGCAAGGTCGAATGCACCTTGCGCCTGCACGAAGACAGCAACGGCAAACCACTGAAGGTCGACCGCGAGCGTGCCGCACAACTGGTCGCCGCCGCCGAAGAAGTGGCCGGCCTGATCAAGCAGCCGGCGCCGCTCAACCCGCTGGAAGTGTTGTCCTGGCCGGGCGTGCTGGTGGCCGACGCCAGCGACCCGCAGGCGCTCAATGCCGAAGCCGTGGCACTGTTCGACGAGGCTCTGGCCGAATTGAAGGCCGGGCGCCTGCGCGAAGGCCAGGAGCTGGCACGCCTGATCAACGAGCGGCTGGACAGCATGGCCACCGAGGTCACCACCCTGCGTGCCCTGGTACCGCAGATGCTGGCCGCACAACGGCAGAAGATCATCGACCGCTTCGGCGACCTCAAGGCCGAGCTCGACCCACAACGGCTTGAGCAGGAGATGGTGCTGCTGGCACAAAAAAGTGACGTTGCCGAAGAGCTGGACCGCCTCAGCACCCACGTCAATGAAGTACGCCGGGTGCTCAAGTCCGGGGGGGCCGCTGGCCGGCGCCTGGACTTCCTCATGCAGGAGCTCAACCGCGAGGCCAATACCCTGGGCTCCAAGGCCTTCGACCCGCGTAGCACGCAAGCGGCGGTCAACCTGAAGGTACTGATCGAACAGATGCGTGAACAAGTACAGAACATCGAGTAAGGCCACCCCTACCATGAACCACAGCAGCGGCACCCTATATATCGTCTCGGCCCCGTCAGGTGCCGGCAAGACCAGCCTGGTCAACGCCCTGATCAAGGACGACAAACGCGTCAGCGTTTCTGTCTCGCACACCACGCGCGGCAAACGCCCGGGCGAGGAGCACGGCATCAACTACCACTTCGTCAGCCATGACGAATTCAAGGCGCTGATCGACAAGAACGACTTCCTTGAACACGCCGAAGTGTTCGGCAACTTCTACGGCACCTCGCGTAGCACGCTGCAGCAAGTGCTGGACCGGGGCGATGACCTGATTCTGGAAATCGACTGGCAAGGCGCCCGTCAGGTGCGCGAGCTGATGCCCGAAGCCCGTTCGATCTTCATCCTGCCACCCAACCTGGAGGCGCTGCGCCAGCGTCTGGACGGGCGTGGGCAGGACAGCGATGAGATCATTGCCGGCCGCATGAAAGAGGCCGTCAGCGAGATGCAGCACTACGACGAGTACGAGTACGTCATCATCAACGACGACTTCGATGTGGCGCTGGAGGAGTTGAAGGCCGTGTTCCGCTCGAACCGTTTGCTGCTGTGCAAGCAGCAGGAACGGCACGGGGCATTGCTCAAGCAGTTGATCGGCTGAAGATAGAGACAGTTGGGGCCGCTTTGCGGCCCTTTCGCGACACAAGGCCGCGCCTACCGCGGGGTTGTTGGGGCGCAACGCGCCCCACCCAGCATTATTCCTGCAGCTGCAGAGTCGCCTGCTGTCGCAGGGTAGCCCCCAGGAAGTAAGCCGGCGCGCGCATCCGCGACAGCATCATCAGCACTATCCCCAGTGCCGAAATGATCGCCGCAATCACGAACACCAATCCTACGCCAGCGACATGCGAGCCACTGCCGAAATCCGGCGACGCGCTGTCGATGGCGGTGCGCACGAAGATCACCGACAGGATCACACCACCCAACAGGGGGCACAGGCCGCGCATGCAGAAGTGGCGCAGGCTGTCGAACAGGCTGTGGCGGAAATACCACACGCAGGCAAACGCGGTCAGCGAATAGTAGAAGCAGATCATCATGCCCAGGGCGGTGATGGTGTCCGCCAGCACGTTTTCGCTGAGGGTACGCATGGTCACGTAGAACAGGCCTGCGGCAACGCCGGCACAGATGGTTGCGTAACGTGGCGTCTGCGAACGCGGGCAAACCTTGGCAAAGCGCTCTGGCACCGCACCGTAGTAACCCATGGCGAGCAGCGTGCGCGCCGGAGAGACGAAGGTCGACTGCAGCGAAGCGGCGGTGCTGGCCAGCACGGCGATGGACATCAGGATCGCCAGCGGCCCCATGACTGGCCCGGCCAGGTGGGCAAAGACGTTCTCCTGGATACGCGGGTTGTTCAGTCCCAGCCCTTGCTCGCTGATCCCCGCGAATTGCAGGGTGGCGATGGCGGTGAGCAGGTACAGACCAAGAATCAGCAGCACGGTCCAGGTCGCCGCTTTGCCCGGCACCTCGTCGCTGCCGATCGATTCCTCACTGACGGTCAGGCACACGTCCCACCCCCAAAAGATGAAGATCGACAACGACAGGCCAGCGGCAAAGGCCGAGAACGACTCCACGCCGAAGGGGTTGAACCAGGCCAGGTCGAACTCCAGCGGCGCTGGCGCGGTGGTCTCACTGAAGGCGGCGAAGGCAAAGCCGATCAGCACCAGCAGTTGCAAGGCCACCAAACCATATTGCACGGTCATGGTGGTGGCCATGCCGCGACAACAGATCCACACCGCCATGGCGATGAACACGCAACAGGTGGTGATGTTGATCAGCAGGTTATCCGCCAAGGCAGCCAACGCCTGGTTACCGGTGATCTGAGCCAGGAACAGATAAAAGAAATCAACGGCCACCCCGGCCAGGTTGGACAACACGATGGTGGTGGCAACGACCAGCCCCCAGCCACCGATCCAGCCGATCATCGGGCCGAAGGCGCGGGCCGACCAGGTAAAGGAAGTACCGCTGTCCGGCTCCGCCGCGTTCAGCTCACGGTAGCCCAGGGCGACCAGCAGCATGGGCAGGAAGCCGACGATGAAGACGGCCGGAAGGTGCTCGCCGACCTCCCGCACGGTGGGGCCAAGGGCGCCGGTCAGGGTATAGACCGGGGCGATAGTCGAAATGCCCAGCACCACGCTGGCCAACAGGCCAAGACGGCCTTTGGCCAAACCTTTGCTGCGCTGAGTACTGCCTGAATCGGCCACATCGGGTGGGCGGCCAGCTTCTGTGTAATCGCTCATGAGTATTTGCCGTAACTATTGGAATTGTTGTCACAGGCCCTGCGAACAAGGCGCTTTCACTCATTGAAAGCTTGCGTATCGGTATCAGTCATCCAAGACCTTCGGGTAACGACCCTACCGTGCAGCATGGGCAATGCAGGCCTCGCGGAACGCCTGGAACAGGCGTGTGGAGACCGGGTTGTCGGCAAAACGCCATTCCGGGTGCCACTGCACGCCAAGCACAAAGCCAGGCGCGTCAGGCATCGACACCGCTTCGATCAGGCCATCCGGGGCCCTTGCCTCGACGCGCAGGCCCGGGGCCAGGCGGTCGATGCCCTGACTGTGCAGCGAGTTGACCTCGAACTGCGCAGCCAGGCCCAGGCGCTCGAATACCCCGCCAGGCGCAATGCCGACGGGATGACGAGGGCCGTATTGCACCTCCAGGGGTGCGTCCTCAGGTTCACGGTGGTCCAGGTAGCCCGGCAGCTCGTGCACGCGCTGGTGCAAGCTGCCGCCTAGGGCCACGTTCAATTCCTGGAAACCACGACAGATACAGAACACCGGCACGCCGGCGGCAATGGCCGCCTGCAACAGCGGCAAGGTCAGGCGGTCACGTGCAAGATCGTGCCGGGTACCTTCCGCGCTGGGGGCGCCATTGTAATGATGCGGCTCGACATTTGAAGGCGAGCCGGTAAAAAGAATGCCATCGAGCCGTGCCAGCAACGCCTGCGTGTCGCTGCCCCCGTCGCGGGCCGGCAGGATAAGCGGGAGCCCGGCAAAGCCGGCCGCCTCGACATACTTGTCGCCCACCGTGTGCGACGAGTTCTTCCCCACCTGCTGACGGCAGGCGCTGACACCGATCAAGGGGACCGCAATTGCGCTCATGGGCTTACACCGTGTGCAGGTACCAGTTGTACTCGAGGTCGGAGATCGATACTTCGAACTCGGCCAGCTCACTTTCCTTGCAGGCCACGAAGATATCGATGTAGTCCGGGCTTATGTATTGGTTGAGGACTTCGCTGTCATCCAGCGCGCGCAGGGCATCGCGCAGGTTGTTCGGCAGGCTTTGCTCCAGCTGTTCGTACGAGTTGCCTTCAATCGGCGCGCCAGGCTCGACCTTGCTGGTCAAACCATGGTGGATCCCCGCGAGAACTGCCGCGAGCATCAGGTAAGGGTTGGCGTCGGCGCCCGCTACACGGTGCTCGATGCGCACGTTTTCACTGCTGTCGGTCGGCACGCGAACCGCTACGGTACGGTTGTCCAACCCCCAGCTCGGCGCATTCGGCACGTAGAACTGGGCGCCAAAGCGACGGTACGAGTTGACGTTCGGGCACAGGAAGGCCATCGACGCCGGCATGGTCTCCAGCACGCCACCAATGGCATGGCGCAGAGCATCGCTTTGCAGTGGGTCTTCATGGGCAAAGATGTTCTTGCCGGTCTTCTTGTCGAGCAGCGAAATGTGCACGTGCAGGCCGTTGCCCGCCTGGCCTGGGTAAGGCTTGGCCATGAACGTGGTGTCCATTTCATGGTCGTAGGCGACGTTCTTGACCAGGCGCTTGAGCAGGATCGCGTAGTCGCACGCCTTCAGCGGATCGGCAACGTGGTGCAGGTTGACTTCGAACTGCGCGGGCGCGCTTTCCTTGACGATGGCATCGGCCGGCAGGCCCTGCTCCTTGGCCGCTTCCAGCATGTCCTGCAGGCAGTCGACATATTCGTCGAGGTCGTCGATGAGGTAGACCTGGGTCGACTGCGGACGCTTGCCCGAAGTGGGCGAGCGCGGCGGCTGCGGACGACCGTTGAGGTTGTCCTGGTCGATCAGGTAGAACTCCAGCTCGAACGCGGCGCAGATGTCCAGGCCCAGGTCATCGAACTTGCTCACCACCTGGCGCAGCACTTCGCGCGGGTCGGCGAAGAACGGCTCGCCCTCGAGCTCGTGCATGGTCATCAGCAACTGGGCGGTCGGGCGCTTCTGCCAGGGTTCGTTGCAGAGCGTGCCGGGGATCGGGTAGCAGATCCGGTCGGCATCGCCGATGTCCAGCCCAAGCCCTGTGCTTTCCACGGTCGAGCCATTGATATCCAGGGCGAACAGCGATGCCGGCAGGTTGATCCCCTTTTCGTACACCTTGTGCAGGCTGGCCCGCTCGATGCGCTTGCCACGTACCACGCCATTCATGTCGGAGATCAGCAGATCGACGTACTGAGTGTCCGGATGGGCCTGGAGGAAGTCTTTCATCTCGCTGGAAGAACTGGCGCACGGGGTGACCGACGTCATGGTGTACATCCTTTGATGTGCTGCGGCGATGTGGGGATACGGCTGGCGCCTCACGGGCGACGATGGTTGCAGCTGTTGTTTTTTTAACTTTCCCATCGTGGGGATTGGTTACCCGACCGGGCGCATTGATTCCCGGGGGCAGTTCCACTATAAAATGGCCTCAACGCAACAGACATTGGCATTTCGGCAAGTAGAGCGTGCACCAATGCAATATCAGATCACCCACGCCGACCTCTCCCTGGTCCTGGCCCTGGAGCGCGGGCGCTCACTGGCCAAGGCCGCCGAACTGCTCAAGGTCGATGTTTCGACCGTGTTCCGTTCGATTCGCCGGCTTGAGTCGGCACTGGGCACCGCACTGTTCGTCAAGAGCCGCAAGGGCTACCTGCCGACCGACACCGCCCAGGCCCTGGCCGAGCAGGCCGAACGGGCCGAGCAGGCGCTGGATGCTGCGCGCATCGCCATGACCAGTGGCGAGCAGGTGGTGAGCGGCACCGTTCGTCTGACATGCACTGAGGCGGTAATGCACAGCCTGCTGCTGCCGGCGCTGGCCGAGTTCATGCCCAATTACCCGGCTCTGTCGCTGGAGATGGGCACGTCCAACACCTTCGCCAACCTCAGCAGGCGCGATGCCGACATCGCTCTGCGCCTGACCAATACGCCGCCCGAGCACCTGGTCGGCCGTTGCCTGGGTTCGACGTCCTATGTGATCTGTGGCCAGCCGCAATGGCGCGAGCGCCTGGACGAGTCCCACAACAGCGTGCCATGGATAGCCCCGGACGACTCCATGCAGGACCACCCCACCGTGGTCTGGCGCAATCAGCAGTACCCCGGGCTGAGCCCGCGCTACCAGTGCAGCAGCATGTCGACCATTGCACAGCTGGTAAGCACGGGGCTGGGCGTTGCGGCGCTGCCCGACTACATGGTCCATGCACTGCCTGGGGTCGAGGCGCTGAGCGGACCGCTGGCCGGTTGCGACACCCAACTGTGGCTGCTGACCCGGCCCGATTGCCGGGCCTTGCGCTCGGTGCAGACATTGTTCGAAGAGCTGACCCCAAGGTTGCGCGGCGCGATGTTGTGAGATACAAGATGAAGGTGTCTGTCGCGGCCCTTTGGCGGTGGTTCGGCGCCCCGGCAAGCCCGCGTCCACAGGGTGAGGGATGCAGGCCTGATGGGGTATCCGGCAAAACAGCGCTTCCCTATTGGCTGGTGATTTTTTAAACTATCGAGTCCGCCTGCCCATATTGGGCTGCACGCCCATCGCATTTGCTACTGAGGAAGACCATGGCCCGCGTAACTGTTGAAGACTGCCTGGAACACGTGGATAACCGTTTTGAGCTGGTCATGCTCTCGACCAAGCGCGCCCGTCAGCTGGCTACCGGCGGCAAAGAGCCACGCGTAGCGTGGGAAAACGACAAGCCGACCGTCGTTGCCCTGCGTGAAATCGCAGAAGGCATCGTCACCAACGAATTCATTGCCGCTGAAGAGATCGTCACCGAGGATCCGGTCTTCGCCGCGTTCGAGGACGAGTCCAACGAGGCTGTCTGATCGATGCCTGGTCGACGTCGCGCGGCGCAAGGCCCTCTTCCTCGGCAAGAGGTGAAACCATGCCGGGCATAGAAGCCTTAGCCGAACGGCTGTCGACCTACCTGGGCCCCGAACAGGTCAACCTGGTTCGCCGGGCCTATTTCTACGCCGAACAGGCACACGATGGGCAGCGCCGCCGCAGCGGCGAGCCCTATGTGACCCATCCGCTGGCCGTGGCCAGCATCCTCGCCGACATGCACATGGACCATCAGAGCCTGATGGCGGCCATGCTGCACGACGTGATCGAAGACACCGGCATCGCCAAGGAAGCCCTCAGCCAGCAGTTTGGCGAAACGGTTGCCGAGCTGGTCGATGGGGTCAGCAAACTGACCCAGATGAACTTCGAGACCAAGGCCGAAGCGCAGGCTGAAAACTTCCAGAAGATGGCCATGGCCATGGCCCGCGATATCCGCGTGATCCTGGTCAAGCTGGCCGACCGCCTGCACAACATGCGCACCCTGGAAGTGCTGTCTGGCGAAAAACGCCGACGCATCGCCAAGGAAACCCTGGAAATCTACGCGCCCATCGCCAACCGGCTGGGCATGCACACTGTGCGCGTAGAGTTTGAAGACCTCGGCTTCAAGGCCATGCACCCGATGCGCTCGTCGCTGATCCACCGGGCGGTCAAGAGCGCGCGCGGCAACCGTAAAGAGATCGTCGCCAAGATCGAACACTCGCTGGCCAACTGCCTGGCCGCCGACGGTATTCAAGGCGAGGTCAGCGGCCGGCAGAAACACCTCTATGGCATCTACAAGAAGATGCGCGGCAAGCGCCGCGCCTTCACCGAGATCATGGACGTGTACGCCTTCCGCATCATCGTCGACAAGGTCGACACCTGCTACCGCGTGCTCGGCGCCGTACACAACCTGTACAAGCCGCTGCCCGGGCGCTTCAAGGACTACATTGCGATCCCCAAGGCCAACGGCTATCAGTCGTTGCACACCACGCTGTTCGGCATGCACGGCGTGCCCATCGAAATCCAGATCCGCACCCGCGAAATGGAAGAGATGGCCAACAATGGCATCGCCGCACACTGGCTGTACAAGTCCAACGACGACGAGCAGCCCAAAGGCAACCATGCGCGCGCGCGCCAGTGGGTCAAGGGCATCCTCGAGCTGCAGCAGCGTGCCGGCAACTCGCTGGAATTCATCGAGAGCGTGAAGATCGACCTGTTCCCTGACGAGGTCTATGTCTTCACGCCCAAAGGCAGGATCATGGAGCTGCCCAAAGGCTCCACCGCCGTTGATTTCGCCTATGCGGTGCATACCGATGTGGGCAACAGCTGCATCGCCTGCCGCATCAACCGGCGCCTGGCGCCGCTGTCCGAGCCGCTGCAGAGCGGTTCGACGGTCGAGATCGTCAGCGCCCCGGGCGCGCGGCCCAACCCGGCCTGGCTCAACTTCGTGGTCACCGGCAAGGCCCGTACGCACATCCGCCACGCACTCAAGCAGCAGCGACGCTCCGAGTCGATCAACCTTGGCGAGCGCCTGCTGAACAAGGTGCTGACCGGTTTCGACAGCAGCCTCGAGCAAATCCCTCAGGAGCGTATCAACGCGATTCTCGCCGAGTACCGCCTGGAGCTGATCGAAGACCTGCTCGAAGACATTGGCCTGGGCAACCGCATGGCCTATGTGGTGGCCCGCCGCCTGCTGTCAGCCGAAGGCGAACAGCTCCCAGCACCGGAAGGCCCTCTGGCGATCCGCGGCACCGAAGGCCTGGTGTTGAGCTATGCCAAGTGCTGCACGCCCATCCCAGGCGACCCGATCGTCGGCCACCTGTCGGCAGGCAAGGGCATGGTCGTGCACCTGGAGAACTGCCGCAACATCAGTGAAATCCGCCATAACCCGGAGAAGTGCGTACAGCTTTCCTGGGCCAAGGACATCACCGGCGAATTCAATGTCGAGTTGCGTGTCGAGCTGGAACACCAGCGCGGCCTGATTGCCCTGCTGGCCAGCAGCGTCAATGCCGCCGACGGCAACATCGAGAAGATCAGCATGGACGAACGCGACGGCCGCATCAGCGTTGTCCAACTGGTGGTCAGCGTGCACGACCGCGTGCACCTGGCTCGTGTGATCAAGAAGCTGCGTACGCTGACCGGCGTGGTCCGCATCACCCGCATGCGTGCGTAGTCCGCCAACCGCAAGGAGTCATCATGAGCAAGACCGTCATCAACAGCGACAAGGCCCCTGCCGCCATCGGTACCTACTCGCAAGCGATCAAGGCCGGCAATACCGTTTACATGTCGGGCCAGATTCCGCTGGACCCGAACACCATGGAACTGGTTGAGGGCTTCGAAGCCCAGACCGTACAGGTCTTCGAGAACCTCAAGGCCGTTGCCGAAGCTGCGGGCGGTTCGTTCAAGGACATCGTCAAGCTGAACATCTTCCTCACCGACCTGAGCCACTTCGCCAAGGTCAACGAAGTGATGGGCCGCTACTTCGAGCAGCCGTATCCAGCCCGTGCCGCCATTGGCGTTGCCGCGCTGCCAAAAGGCGCCCAGGTAGAAATGGACGCCATCCTGGTCATCGATTGATGCCGCAGGTGACGGGCGCCTTGCCCGTCACCTTTCAGTTCAAGGTTAACCTACCATGCGTCAAGCACTGCCCCTCGCGCTGGCAGCCCTGCTTCTGAGCGGCTGCGCCAGCCACAAACCCGAAGATTTCAACGGCACCTGGATCAACCAGGACGCCATCAACGCCGCCGTCAAAGGTGGCAGCCTGCGCCAGGCCCTCAATGAGCACGGCCCCATCTTCGAGTGGAAACTCGATGTGGCCAGCCAGCAGGCCAGCTACAGCAATGGTTTCGAGGCCGCCGACGGCCAATTGAGCGCCGCTGACAAGCAATGGCAGGCCAACTTCCCGGGCGGCCAGACTGAACAGCTGGCGCTGGATGGCGACGAGCTGAAAGCCACGGACACAACCGGTGCCGAACGCAGTTTCGTCCGCGCCAAACAGCCCGGTAATGTGCCGTTGGGCAGCAGCTTCGAGAAAGCACTGTACCAAGCGTACCTCGGCGGGGACTGGAAGATTGTCGAAGGCCAGGGCACAGGTAGCGTCGTCCGGTTCACCGATAACGGCGGCGTCACCGGCCTGCCCGGCCCTGACCGCTACGCCCTGTGCCTGGCCGGCGATTGCGCAAGCATGGGGGGCAGCAACGACAGCCTTTGGCTTGAGCGCAACCAACGTGGCGCGCCATTCATCTTCAAGCGCGATGGCGACAAGCTGGAGATCTTCCAGGCGCTCAACCGCGCACAGCCCGATGAAATCCCGCAACTGGCAGCCGGTACCCGCCAGTGGGTGCTGGAGAAAGACTGACCCAAGTCGCGCCTGGTTTCACTGGCCTAATCGCCGGCTTGCCGGCGATAGGGCCAGCAGCAACACAGCAGGCTTCAGCCTTCGCCTTTCAGGATCGCCGCGTATCCTTCCTTGTAACTCGGATACTCCGGCACCCAACCCAATGCCCGCACCCGGGCATTGCTGCAGCGCTTGCTGCCGGTGCGGCGCACCCGCTGCTCATCGGACCATTCGGTAACGCCCATGTAAGCTCGCAACCAGCCAACCACATCGGCCAGTGGCGCAGGGTCGTCATCAACACCTATATAGCAATCGTCCAACGCCACACCATCGGCATCGGCCTGCAGCAGGAACGCCAGCAGGCTTGCGGCATCCTCGGCATGGATACGGTTGCCATACAGCGGCGGCTCGGTCGCCACCCGATAGCCCTGACGCACCTGGCTGAGGAGCCACTCACGCCCTGGGCCGTAGATCCCCGTCAGGCGCACGATGCTTGCCGGCATGCCGCCAGCCAGGGCCAGCCGCTCAGCCTCCAGCATCACACGCCCCGAATAGCCTTGCGGCTCGGTAGGTGCGGCCTCATCGATCCACTCCCCATCCTTTTGTGCAAACACACTGCTGCTGGACACGAACAGCAGGCGGCGCGGGCGCTGCCCACGCTCGGCCAGCCAACCCAGCACGTGACGCAAGCCTTCAACGTAAGCGCTTTGATAACCCGCCTCATCGTGCTGGCTGGCGGCTACGCAATACACCAGATAATCCGGGGAATGCTGTGGCCAAGCCTGGGGCATGCCCGGATCGGACAGGTCGGCAGCGATCGGTACAACACCCTGTGGCAGGTGTTCGACCGAACGGCGCAGGCCGCTTACCTGCCAGCCACGGGCGAGCAATTGGCGGGCCAGCCGGCCGCCGACATCACCACAACCTACGATCAATACGGAACGGTCTGACATCACTTAACTCCCTAGACCAAAGGATCAGGCTAGCCGGATTACACGATAGGCGGCTAGACCATGGGCGAAAAAAGCAACGAGATTACTTTTGTTAACAAGAATTACTTGCAATAATGGCACCCCTATCTGTTCTCGGCCTATCTCGAGGCCTTGGAGAACGCACACTTTTTTCTTCATCAGGTCCGGCCAGCATGACACGTACTCACACTTCCGCTTCGCCAACCCCGTCACGCGCCTGGCGCGCCATTGCCGCGCTGATGTTCAGCCTGGTGCTGGCCCCAGCGGCTATGGCCGATGAGCCCAATACCAACGTCAGCGCCCCAGCAGCTGCAAGCGCACCGGCCACCCCAGCCACCGAAAGCCAGGCACCTGCTGGCGACGCTCAGGCCGCTACGCCGGTCGATGCGCCAGCGGCAGCGGCCCCAGGCACCGAAGCCGTGGTCGAGAACACTTCGCTGGGCATGGCCCATGACCTGTCCCCATGGGGCATGTACAAGAACGCCGACGTGGTGGTGAAAGCGGTCATGATCGGCCTGGCCATTGCCTCGATCATCACCTGGACCATCTGGATCGCCAAGGGCTTCGAACTGATGGGCGCCAAGCGTCGCCTGCGCGGCGAAATTGCACAGCTGAAGAAGTCTGCCAGCCTCAAGGAAGCCAGCGAGGTCTCCAACAAGGAGGGCACCCTGGCCCACACGCTGGTCCACGACGCCCTGGAAGAAATGCGCCTGTCGGCCAACGCCCGTGAAAAAGAAGGCATCAAGGAACGCGTGAGCTTCCGCCTGGAGCGCCTGGTGCATGCCAGCGGCCGCAACATGAGCAGCGGCACCGGCGTGCTCGCCACCATCGGTTCCACCGCGCCGTTCGTCGGCCTGTTCGGTACCGTGTGGGGCATCATGAACAGCTTCATCGGCATCGCCAAAACCCAGACCACCAACCTGGCCGTCGTTGCCCCGGGTATCGCCGAAGCCCTGCTGGCCACCGCCCTGGGCCTGGTCGCAGCGATCCCGGCCGTAGTTATCTACAACGTCTTCGCCCGCTCCATCGCCGGCTACAAAGCCCAGGTTTCCGACGCTTCGGCGCAGGTCCTGCTGCTGGTCAGCCGTGACCTGGACCACCAGGGTGGCGAGCGCGTCGCCCCGCACATGGTGAAAGTGGGGTAAGCCATGGGCCTGCATCTGAACGAAGGTGGCGACGACCTCGCCGAAAACCACGAAATCAACGTCACGCCGTTCATCGACGTGATGCTGGTACTGCTGATCATCTTCATGGTGGCCGCGCCCCTGGCCACGGTCGACATCAAGGTCGACCTGCCGGCCTCGACCGCCAAGCCGGCACCGAGGCCGGAGAAACCGGTGTTCGTCAGCGTCAAGGCCGACCAGAAGCTGTATGTCGGTGACGATCAGGTGCCTGCCGCCGACCAGCTTGGCCCGATGCTCGATGCCAAGACCAAGGGCGACAAGGAAACCACCATCTTCTTCCAGGCCGACAAAGGCGTGGATTACGGTGACCTGATGGAAGTGATGAACAACATGCGCGCGGCCGGCTACCTCAAAGTCGGTCTGGTAGGTCTCGAGACGGCAGCCAAGAAATGACGAAGACGCGGCACAATATGGCGCGTTACAGCGGCAGCCTGGCACTTGTGCTGGGTGTCCATGCCGTCGCTGTGCTGCTCACGCTCAACTGGTCGGTGCCCCAGGCCGTCGAGCTGCCCCCGGCAGCCATGATGGTCGAACTGGCACCGCTGCCCGAGCCCGCACCGCCACCACCACCGAAGGCCGCTCCACAGCCACCGGCACCGGTCGAAGAGCCGCCGCTGCCCAAGGTGGCCGAAGCGCCCAAACCAAAGATCGCCATCGCCAAGCCGCCCAAGCCCAAACCCAAGCCTCAACCGCCGAAGCCTGAGAAAAAGCCTGAGCCGCCAAAGGATGAGCCACCGACCAAAGAACAGGTCGTGGACACGCCGCCAACCAACACGCCACCGCAGAAGTCGGCGGCACCGGCACCCAGCATTGCCGCGAACAGCAAAGCGTTGCCTACGTGGCAGAGCGACCTGCTGCGCCACCTGGCGAAGTACAAGCGCTACCCGGAAGACGCACGCCGCCGGGGCCTTCAGGGCATCAACCGCCTGCGCTTCGTGGTCGACGCCGAAGGCAAGGTGGTCTCGTACTCCATGGCCGGTGGTTCGGGCAGCGCGGCGCTGGACCGGGCAACCCTGGAAATGATCCGTCGGGCCGGCAAGGTACCCAAGCCGCCTGCCGAATTGCTGAACAATGGCACGATCGAAGTAGTGGCACCGTTCGTCTACTCGCTGGACCGTCGCTGATACTTTTGTTTCTGTCACAAATCGGCAAGTCTGATAACGTGCGTCTATCGATTGCAGCCGCTATGCTGGGCTCGCAACTTCATGGACGCACGTTATGACCCTCACAGAATTACGCTACATCGTCACTCTCGCCCAGGAGCAGCACTTCGGCCACGCCGCCGAGCGTTGCCATGTCAGCCAGCCCACCCTGTCCGTCGGTGTCAAAAAGCTTGAGGACGAGCTTGGCGTGCTGATCTTCGAGCGCAGCAAGAGCGCGGTACGCCTGACGCCAGTCGGTGAAAGCATCGTCGCCCAGGCACAGAAGGTACTGGAGCAGGCGCAGGGCATCCGCGAACTGGCCCAGGCCGGCAAGAACCAACTCACCGCGCCGCTCAAGGTCGGTGCTATCTACACCGTCGGCCCTTACCTCTTCCCGCACCTGATCCCGCAGCTGCACCGCGTGGCACCGCAGATGCCGCTGTACATCGAAGAGAACTTCACCCATGTGCTGCGCGAAAAACTGCGCAATGGTGAACTCGACGCAGTGATCATCGCCCTGCCGTTCAACGAAGCCGACGTGCTGACCCTGCCGCTGTACGATGAGCCATTCTGTGCCCTGATGCCCGCCGACCACCCCTGGACGGCGAAAAAGACCATCGACACCGCCATGCTCAACGACAAGAGCCTGCTGCTGCTCGGCGAGGGCCACTGCTTCCGCGACCAGGTTCTGGAAGCCTGCCCGACGCTGAACAAAGGCGGCGAAAGCGCCAAGCACACCACGGTGGAGTCCAGCTCGCTGGAAACCATACGCCACATGGTCGCTTCGGGCCTGGGCGTGTCGATCCTGCCGCTTTCGGCGGTGCACAGCCACCACTACGCACCAGGGGTCATCGAGGTGCGGCCGCTTACCGCACCGGCACCGTTTCGCACCGTAGCCATCGCCTGGCGCGCCAGCTTCCCGCGGCCCAAGGCCATCGAGATCCTTGCCGACTCGATTCGCCTCTGCTCGGTAGCCAAGCCCGCTGTGGAACAACCGGCCTGAGTCATGACTGAGCTGTCGAAGGTCTCTGTCACCGCGCTCAAGGGCGTAGGCGAAGCCATGGCGCAGAAGCTCGCCAAGGTGGGCCTGGAAAACCTGCAGGACGTGTTGTTTCACCTGCCGCTGCGTTACCAGGACCGCACCCGGGTGGTGCCTATCGGCGCCCTGCGCCCCGGCCAGGACGCCGTGATCGAAGGGGTGGTCAGTGGCGCCGATGTGACCATGGGCAAACGCCGCAGCCTTGTCGTGCGCCTGGGTGATGGCAGCGGCGTGCTCAGCCTGCGCTTCTATCACTTCAGCAATGCGCAGAAGGAAGGCCTCAAGCGCGGTACCCACCTGCGCTGCTATGGCGAGGCCCGCCCCGGCGCCTCGGGCCTGGAGATCTACCACCCGGAGTACCGTGCACTCAATGGCGACGAGCCGCCACCGCCGGTCGAGCAGACCCTGACGCCGATCTACCCGTCCACCGAAGGCCTCACCCAGCAGCGCCTGCGCCTGCTCTGCCAGCAGAGCCTGGGCATGCTTGGCCCACGCAGCCTGCCGGACTGGTTGCCGGACGAACTGGCCCGGGACTACCACCTGGCACCGCTGGACGATGCCATCCGCTACCTGCACAACCCGCCGGCCGATGCCGACCTTGATGAGCTTGCCGAAGGCCAGCACTGGGCCCAGCACCGCCTTGCCTTCGAAGAGCTGCTCACCCACCAGCTGTCGCAACAGCGCCTGCGTGAAAGCCTGCGCAGCTTGCGCGCTCCGGTTCTGCCCAAGGCCAAGCGCCTGCAGGTGCAGTACCTGGCCAACCTGGGCTTCAAGCCGACCGGCGCACAGCAGCGGGTAGCCGATGAAATCGCCTATGACCTGAGCCTGGCCGAGCCGATGATGCGCCTGGTACAGGGCGATGTCGGCGCCGGCAAGACCGTGGTTGCCGCACTGGCGGCGCTACAGGCACTGGAGGCCGGCTACCAGGTGGCGCTGATGGCGCCCACCGAGATTCTCGCCGAGCAGCACTACATCACCTTCAAGCGCTGGCTGGAGCCGCTGGGCCTGGAAGTCGCCTGGCTGGCCGGCAAGCTCAAGGGCAAGGCCCGCGCCAGCGCCCTGGAACAGATCGCCAACGGTGCGCCGATGGTGGTGGGTACCCACGCGTTGTTCCAGGAAGAAGTGCAATTCAAGCACCTGGCCCTGGCGATCATCGACGAACAGCACCGTTTTGGTGTGCAACAACGTCTGGCCCTGCGCAAGAAGGGTGTTGCAGGCGAACTGTGTCCGCACCAGCTGATCATGACCGCCACGCCGATCCCGCGCACGCTGGCGATGAGCGCCTATGCCGACCTCGACACCTCGGTGCTCGACGAACTGCCGCCAGGGCGCACGCCGGTGAACACCGTGCTGGTCGCCGACAGCCGGCGTTTCGAAGTGGTGGAGCGGGTGCGCGCCGCTTGCGCCGAAGGGCGCCAGGCCTATTGGGTCTGCACCCTGATCGAAGAGTCCGAAGAGCTCACCTGCCAGGCAGCCGAGAGCACCTACGAAGAACTGGGCAGCGCCTTGGGTGAACTGCGCGTGGGCCTGATCCACGGGCGCATGAAGCCTGCGGAAAAGGCCGCAGTGATGGCCGAATTCAAGCAAGGCGACCTGCAACTGCTGGTCGCAACCACGGTGATCGAGGTGGGTGTGGACGTGCCCAACGCCAGCCTGATGATCATCGAGAACCCTGAACGCCTGGGCCTTGCCCAACTGCACCAGTTGCGCGGCCGGGTTGGCAGGGGCAGTGCGGTGAGCCACTGCGTGCTGCTGTATCACCCGCCCCTGTCGCAGATCGGCCGCGAACGCCTGGGGATCATGCGCGAAACCAACGACGGTTTCATCATCGCTGAAAAGGACCTGGAGCTGCGCGGCCCCGGCGAGATGCTCGGGACGCGTCAGACCGGCCTGTTACAATTCAAGGTCGCCGACCTGATGCGCGATGCCGACCTGTTACCAGCCGTGCGCGACGCCGCACAGGCCCTCATTGCACGCTGGCCCGAGCACGTCAGCCCGCTGCTCGACCGTTGGCTGCGCCACGGCCAGCAATATGGCCAAGTGTGACGCCAGTACCAGAATGGATCCAGCTTTGCGACCAGACTGGTTATACTTCGCGTTTAAAAGAATCAGTGGATACGGACCATGACTGAAGCTGCCCTGGACACCGCAACCCCACACGCACCGTCTGTTATCCGGCTGTTGCTCGAAAAACTGGGCGTTGCCTATCGCGAGGTGCCAGAGCATACGCAACTGCCGGCTGCTTCACGGGTACAGGCGATCCTGCTGGATGACGAGATCGGCGCATTGATGGTGCTGTTCCCGCAGAGCAAGCTGCTGGACCTCAATCGTCTGGAAGAGCTGACGGGCCGCAAGCTCAAAGCCGTGCCGGTACAACGCCTGAAACAGATGCTCGACAAGCACCATCTGAAGGCCTTGCCTGCGATTCCGGCGCTGACCAGTTCGCCCTGCCTCTATGAAGGCAAGTTGCTCGATGCCGAACGCCTGCTGATCCAGTCCGGTGAAGCCGGTCTGTTGCTGGAAATCCAGCGTGACGACTTCAAGCACATGATGCAAAAGGCCAGCGCTGGCACTTTCGGCCAACCCGTCAGGGAAATACGCCCCAATCTCGACCGCCCGGATGATGACTCCAGGGAGATTACCCTAGCAGTGCAGGCATTCACCGCCCGCCGCATCCAGAAGCGCCTGGAAGAAACCATCGAGATACCGCCGCTGGCCGATACGGCGCAGAAAATCATCAAGCTGCGGGTCGACCCCAATGCCAGCATCGACGACATCACCGGCGTGGTCGAAACCGACCCGGCCCTGGCCGCACAGGTGGTCAGCTGGGCTGCTTCACCCTATTACGCCTCCCCAGGCAAGATCCGCTCGGTGGAAGATGCCATCGTCCGCGTCTTAGGCTTCGATCTGGTGATCAACCTGGCCCTGGGCCTGGCATTGGGCAAGACGTTGAGCCTGCCCAAGGACCACCCGCAACAGGCGACGCCGTACTGGCAGCAGTCGATCTACACTGCGGCGATCATCGAAGGCCTGACCCGGGCCATGCCTCGGGCCGAACGCCCTGAAGCCGGCCTGACTTACCTGGCCGGGCTGTTGCACAACTTCGGCTATCTGCTGCTGGCGCATGTGTTCCCGCCGCACTTCTCGCTGATCTGCCGCCATCTGGAGGTCAACCCGCACCTGTGCCACACCTATGTGGAGCAGCACCTGCTGGGTATCAGCCGCGAGCAGATCGGCGCCTGGCTGATGAAGCTGTGGGACATGCCCGAAGAGCTGTCGACCGCGCTGCGCTTCCAGCATGATCCTGCCTATGACGGCGAATACTCGGCGTACCCCAATCTGGTGTGCCTGGCGACCCGCCTGCTGCGCTGCCGCGGCATCGGCTCGGGGCCGCAGGAGGCAATCCCCGACGAATTGCTGGAGCGCCTGGGCATTACCCGGGAGAAAGCTGAGGACGTCGTGAACAAGGTGCTCGAGGCCGAGAGTTTGCTGCGCGAACTGGCGTCGCAGTTCAACGCACCGCACTGAAAACGTTGGGGCTGCACAGCAGCCCCAGCTGTTCAGCCTTTTTTCTTCTTCGGTTTCAGGTATTTCATCAAACCCTGGAACCACATCACCAGCGCCGGATTGCCCTTGATCTGGATGCTCTTGTCCTGGATGCCCTGCATGAACGCCAACTGCTTGTTGCTCGCCTGCATCGTGGCGAAGCCATAGGCAGCGTCCTTGAAGGCAATGGCAAAGGCTGGCTGCGGATGAGCGCCACCTTTGCTGCTGATGCGTTCGCCACTGACGATGAAGTGCCGGGCAACCTTGCCATCGAGCGTCTGCATCTGGAACACCAGGTCCTTGTCCTTGAGTTGCTGCTGAAATGCCGGGTTGTTACGGCTGGCCTTGGCCATCAACAACCCCATGGCCCAGAGAAGAAAGCGGAACTTCATCAACGCGCCTCGAATATAAAATGACCGAAGCGCACAGTTTATCCGTTTCCTGAACTATTTACGCACATTCGCAGCTCGATGCTTTCCGAAAGCACAACGGGCGCACTGAGGCGCCCGTTTGAGCAGAGGCTGCAAGTCAAGCGTCGGTCATTTGGCTTTCTTGGCCGGCTTGGCGGGCACATTGACGCTGTCACGCAGGTTTTTGCCAGGCTTGAAGGCCACAGTATTGCTGGCCTTGATCTTCACTGGCTCACCGGTCTGAGGATTCTTGCCGGTACGGGCGCCGCGATGCCGTTTTTCAAAAGTGCCGAAGCCGACGAGGGTCACGGTGTCTTTGTCCAGCGCACCGGTGATGCTGTCGAGAATGGCATTGAGCACCTGATTGGCCTTTTCCTTGGTCAGATCGGCCTTTTCGGCGATGACGGCGGCGAGTTCTGGTTTACGCATAATGAAGCCTCTTTGACGGGAATTCTTGTTGTTATTGCCGTGCTGCCCGTGAAGCAGCGTTCAAGGCACCGCAGGCTCTAATCTGCGGCAGACGGAAGTGAGAATGGCACGCCGACCGGGGCCGCGCCAGTATCTGGGCGGCCATTGTGCGGTCAACTACAGGATAAATCCGACAGAACGCCCGCTGTTTACGCCATCAGCGCAGGCAGCTGCCGATTCAGGGCCAGTTTTTCCATGACGGCGCTGCCTGTCAGGGCATAGCCCAGCAACTGGCCGTCAGCAGCGTGACAGAGCACTTTCAGGTCACTGCCCTGCCCTTGCACCTGCCAGGTACCTTCGCAACCAGGCGGCGGCGGCGAAACCACCAACGGGCAAGCCGGTGTTTTCACAGTGATGGGCATCGGCCCGTAACTGACCTGCGTCGGGTTGCCTGTCAAAGTCTGGGCCAGGGCTCGAGCGCAGGCCATCAATGGCATCACATAGAGCAGGTTGATACCCTCGACTTCAGCGCAGTCGCCCAGCGCGAAAATGTTGCCGTGGGAGGTGCGCAGTTGGCGGTCCACGACTACGCCGCGGTTGGTCTGCAGGCCCGCTGCAGCGGCCAGGTCGGTACGCGGGCGCAGGCCGATGGCCGATACCACCAGGTCGCAGGCGATCACGCTGCCATCGGACAAATGCGCCTCAAGGCCCTCACTCACCTGCTGCAGGCGAGTGAGTACGGGGCCCAGGTGAAAACGCACACCCAGCCCTTGCAACCCACCCTGAACGGCAGCGGCAGCGGCAGGATGCAACAGGGTCGGCATGACCTGCTCGCACGGCGCCACCACATCGACCTCAAAACCACCCAGGCGCATGTCATTGGCGAACTCGCAGCCGATCAGGCCGGCCCCGAGGATCAATACACGCTGCTTGCCAGCCGCGGCAGCACGCAAACGTGCGTAGTCTTCCAGATCATTGACCGGGAACACATGATCTGCCCCGTCACCCTCCACCGGCACCTGCACGGTCTGCGCGCCCCAGGCCAGCACCAGATCGCGATACTCCACCGCTTCTTCACCAATCCACAGGCGCTTGTGGCCAGGGTCGATACCGCTGATGCGCGTGTGGGTGCGGATAACCGCCTTGAGTTGCTCGGCCATGGCCCCCGGCTCGGCCATGCACAGGCCGTCCGCGTCCTTTTGCTTGGCGAAGCCGGTGGAAAGCATGGGCTTGGAATAGGAGCGACCGTCGTCGGCCGTAATCAGCAGCAGCGGCGTATCGCCATCGAGCTTGCGAAACTCACGGGCGAGGTTATAGCCGGCCAGGCCGGTCCCGATGATGACCACGGGGGACGTCATGTCGTGCTTTCCTCTTGGTTGAACAGCATGGCGATCAGCCGATGGCGATCATTTCAAAGTCGCTTTTGCCGACGCCGCAATCGGGGCACAGCCAATCTTGCGGCACATCCTCCCAGCGGGTACCCGGCGCGATGCCGTCATCCGGCCATCCTTGGGCCTCGTCGTAGATCAGGCCACAGACAATACACTGCCACTTCTTCATGATTTGTCGTTCCTCGGTACAGGCTCAGGCTTTGTCATTCGGGCTCAGGGCCCTTACGCGGGCATTATGCAAGCAGTTGGGGCAATCATGCTAAGCTCGCCGCCTCTCTGGCTGTAATCAAGCATACCGACGTGTCGTACGAATCCCCGCAAGCAGCCGCTGTCGCGTGGCTGGCGTATCCACAACTGGCGGTCGATACCGACCAGCCTGCCCTCGACTGGCTGTTCGACGAAGGTTCCCTGACCCGCCGCCTGACCCGACTGTCCAACGATCATTTCAGCGTGACGCCACTGTTCGAGGGCTGGCAGGCGCTGCGCGATGACGAATGCCTGGCGCTGGGTATCGCGCCAGGCGCTGAAGGCTGGGTGCGCGAGGTGTACCTGCGCGGCCATGGTCAGCCCTGGGTCTTCGCCCGCAGCGTGGCCAGCCGTAGCGCCCTGGAGCGCGGCGGTTTGCACCTGGAGACCTTGGGCAGCCGTTCGCTGGGCGAGTTGTTGTTCTGCGACCAGGCGTTCATCCGCCACCCCATCGAAGTGTGCACTTATCCACAGCAGTGGTTACCTGTCGAGGCGGCGCACGCAGGGTTGTGGGGGCGGCGCTCGCGCTTCGAGCGCGATGGCCTCGACCTGCTGGTGGCCGAAGTATTCCTGCCGGCACTGTGGCAAGCCGCCAAGGGGGAAAACCGCTGATGTACCTGCAACTGCTCAAGTCGCTCAACCGCGTGCACCCGCGCGCCTGGGACTTCATCCAGCTCAGCCGCATGGACCGGCCGATCGGCATCTACCTGCTGCTGTGGCCGACCCTGACGGCGGTGTGGATTGCAGGCCTTGGTTCACCAACCTTGGCCAACGTGCTGATCTTTGGCCTGGGCGTGGTGCTGATGCGTGCCGCTGGCTGCTGCATCAATGACTTCGCCGACCGCAAGGTCGATGGCCACGTCAAACGCACCGCCGACCGCCCGCTGGCCAGTGGCCGGGTCAAGCCGCGCGAGGCGCTGGCGCTGTTCGCGGCCCTGGTGGCGGTGAGCTTCCTGTTGGTACTGTGCACCAACAGCCAGACCGTGTGGCTGTCATTCGGCGCGGTGGCTTTGGCGTCTTGTTACCCCTTCATGAAGCGCTACACCTACTACCCGCAGGTGGTGCTGGGGGCTGCGTATTCGTGGGGCATCCCCATGGCCTTCACGGCCGCCGGCGGCGAATTGCCGGCCAGCGCCTGGCTGCTGTACATCGCCAACCTGCTGTGGACGGTGGGCTACGATACCTACTACGCCATGGTCGACCGGGACGATGACCTTAAGATCGGGGTGAAATCGACCGCGATCCTGTTTGGCGAGTCCGACCGGGTGATCATCCTGACCCTGCAGATGCTGTCGCTGGGCTGCCTGTTGCTGGCGGGAAGCCGCTTCGAGCTGGGTGGCTGGTTCCACCTTGGGCTGCTGGGTGCCGCACTGTGCTTTGCCTGGGAGTACTGGTCGACACGCAAACTGGACAGGGAGTCGTGCTTCAAGGCGTTTCTGCACAACCACTGGGCGGGGCTGCTGGTGTTCATGGGTGTCGTGCTCGATTACGCCCTGCGCTGAACACAACCCCGGCAAGCCACCCTGTGGAAGCCGGCTTGCCGGCGATTGGGCCGCAAAGCGGCCCCAGCCACCTCAAGGCTTGGCGACGTGCCAGACGTCTTTCAAACCATCACCGGTCATGTCCCCAGCCTTCTTGTCCTTCACGAAGGTATACAGGGGCTTGCCGTCATATGCCCACTGCTTCTTGCCATCGTCGCGCATCACCACCGACCACTTGTCCTTGGCAGGCTCGTCATCGGCCTTGACCAGCAGCGGCGGCCAGTTGGTGGCGCACTCGCCATTGCACATCGACTTGCCGCCAGCATCCTTGTCGAAGGTGTACAGCGTCATGCCCGCGTGATCGACCCACATGCCGTCCTTCTCCATGGCATGGTGGGCCGACGCTACCCCGGGCAGTGCCAGTGCAGCGCAAAGGGCCATCCAGCTCAGCGTGTGTCGTGTCATTGGAATCACCGTGAATTCGGGGGTGGAATGAGTTCGAACAGCCGCCGCAGCGGCCCCTCAAAGCCTAGCCCAGTCATGCAATGTCGCCAGAATGGCCAACACCCTGTCACACAGCTGCAATAATTCCGTTATCTAATGCGGGCCAGACCCGATATTCCAGGAGAGGTTTAAAGCATGGTTGGCAGAAACATTCTGATCGTCGACGACGAAGCGCCCATTCGCGAGATGATCGCCGTTGCATTGGAAATGGCCGGCTATGACTGCCTGGAAGCCGAGAACTCCCAACAGGCCCACGCAATCATCGTCGACCGTAAACCGGACCTGATCCTGCTCGACTGGATGCTGCCGGGCACTTCCGGCATCGAGTTGGCACGCCGCCTCAAGCGCGATGAACTCACCGGCGATATCCCGATCATCATGCTCACCGCCAAAGGCGAAGAGGACAACAAGATCCAGGGCCTGGAAGTCGGCGCCGACGACTACATCACCAAACCCTTCTCGCCTCGCGAGCTGGTGGCGCGCCTGAAGGCCGTGCTGCGCCGCGCCGGCCCGAGCGACAGCGAAGCCCCTATCGAAGTCGGCGGCCTGCTGCTCGACCCGATCAGCCACCGCGTGACCATCGACGGCAAGCCGGCCGAAATGGGCCCCACCGAATACCGCCTGCTGCAGTTCTTCATGACCCACCAGGAGCGCGCCTACACCCGGGGCCAGTTGCTCGACCAGGTCTGGGGCGGCAACGTCTATGTCGAGGAACGCACCGTCGATGTGCACATCCGCCGCCTGCGCAAGGCACTGGGTGAAGCCTACGAAAATCTGGTACAAACCGTTCGGGGCACTGGCTACCGCTTCTCGACCAAAAGCTAGCTGCGAGCTTCCAGCCTCAAGCTGCAAGGAAAAGCCAGCAGCATCCAGGCTGGAAAAAGGACTATCAGCATCACCGATCCGCTTCTTCTTGCAGCTTGTAGCTTGCAGCTTGCGGCTGGATCCGAAGGATCTGTCAATTGAACCAGAACTGGCACGCAACCCTGATTCGCCACCTGCTCCTGCTGATCACTGTCTGCCTGATAGGCGGCCTGGTCAGCGGTTTTTACGGCTGGAGCCTGGCCATCGGCCTAGGCCTGTACCTGGGCTGGACCCTCAAACAGTTGCTGCGCCTGCATGACTGGTTGCGCAACCATCAGCCCGACGAAGCACCGCCCGACGGCTATGGCCTGTGGGGCGAGGTATTCGACAGCATCTACCACCTGCAACGCCGCGACCAGCGCGTACGCGGCCGTCTGCAGGCAGTGATCGACCGGGTACAGGAGTCCACGGCAGCACTGCGCGACGCGGTGATCATGCTCGACAGCGACGGCAACCTGGAATGGTGGAACCGCGCCGCAGAAACCCTGCTGGGCTTCAAGACTCCGCAAGATGGCGGCCAGCCGGTCACCAATCTGGTACGCCACCCGCGCTTCAAGGAATACTTCGAGGCGCAGAACTTTGCCGAACCGCTGGAAATTCCCTCCCCCATCAATGACCGCATGCGCGTGCAGCTGCACCTCACCCGCTACGGCAACAACGAACACCTGATGCTGGTGCGCGACGTTACTCGCATCCATCAGCTCGAACAGATGCGCAAGGACTTCGTGGCCAACGTCTCGCACGAGTTGCGTACACCGCTGACGGTGATAGCCGGTTACCTGGAAACCCTGCTGGATAACGTCGAAGACGTGAACCCGCGCTGGAACCGGGCGTTGCAGCAGATGAGCCAGCAAGGCTCGCGCATGCAGGCCCTGCTCAACGACCTGCTGCTGCTGGCCAAGCTGGAAGCCACCGATTACCCGTCGGACAACCAGCCGGTGGCGGTCGACACCCTGCTCGGTGCGATCATGAGCGACGCCCAGGCGCTGTCCGGGCCGCGCAACCAGCGCATTACCCTGGAGGCAGCCCCGGGCCTTCGCCTCAAAGGCAGCGAGTCGGAGTTGCGCAGCGCTTTCTCCAACCTGGTGTTCAACGCGGTGAAGTACACCCAGGACGAAGGCAACATCCGTATCCGCTGGTGGGCCGACGACCAGGGCGCCCACCTGTCAGTGCAGGACTCGGGGGTCGGTATCGACGCCAAGCACCTGCCGCGCCTGACCGAACGTTTCTACCGCGTCGACTCCAGCCGCGCGTCCAACACAGGAGGCACCGGCCTGGGGCTGGCGATCGTCAAGCATGTGCTCATGCGCCATCGCGGGCGCCTTGAGATCAGCAGCGTACCGGGCCATGGCAGTACCTTCACCTGTCACTTTGCCCCCGCACAACTGGCTAACGGTGACGGTTGATTCCAAGGGCCACTTTGCTTTTGCCGCCCCAGCCGCTACATTGACCCCCCTGTGCCAGCAAAAGCTGGCACTTTTTTTCTACCTTCCCCAAAGACGGACCCCGTAAAAAATCCATCATGGACCCTTCCCCTGGTATCAGCCTCACCTCGTTATTCGCCGATTTCGGCATGATTCTCTTTGCCCTGTTCCTGGTGCTGCTCAACGGCTTTTTCGTAGCCGCCGAGTTCGCCATGGTCAAGCTGCGCTCCACGCGTGTCGAATCCATTGCCGAGCAGCACGGCTGGCGCGGCAGCATCCTGCGCAAGGTACACAACCAGCTCGACGCCTACCTGTCGGCCTGCCAGCTGGGTATCACCCTTGCCTCCCTGGGCCTTGGCTGGGTCGGTGAGCCGGCATTCGCCCACCTGCTCGAACCGCTGCTGGCATACCTGGGCGTGGACACGCCAGAGTTGATCAAGGGTGTCTCGTTCTTCGTCGCGTTCTTCGTCATCTCGTACCTGCACATCGTGGTCGGTGAACTGGCGCCCAAATCCTGGGCGATCCGCAAGCCCGAACTGCTGTCGCTGTGGACCGCGGTGCCGCTTTACCTGTTCTACTGGCTGATGTACCCGGCCATCTACCTGCTCAACGCCAGTGCCAACACCATCCTGCGCTTTGCCGGCCAGGGCGAGCCTGGCCCGCACCACGAGCACCATTACAGCCGTGAAGAGCTCAAGCTGATCCTGCACTCCAGCCGTGGCCAGGACCCGAGCGACCAGGGCATGCGTGTGCTGGCCTCGGCCGTGGAGATGGGCGAGCTGGAAGTGGTCGACTGGGCCAACTCGCGCGAAGACATGGTCAGCATCGACGCCCATGCGCCACTGAAGGAAATCCTGGCCCTGGTGCGCCGCCACAAGTTCAGCCGCTATCCGCTGTACGACGCCGAGCGTGAGGAGTTCACCGGGCTTTTGCACATCAAGGATCTGCTGCTGGAACTGGCCGAGCTCGAGCACCTGCCCGAAACCGTCGACCTGGAAGACTTGGCCCGCCCGCTGGAGCGTGTATCGCGGCACATGCCGTTGTCTCAACTGCTGGAGCAGTTCCGCAAGGGTGGCGCGCACTTCGTGCTGGTCGAGGAAGCCGATGGCAAGGTGATTGGCTACCTGACCATGGAAGACGTGCTGGAAGTGCTGGTGGGCGACATTCAGGACGAACACCGCAAGACCGAGCGCGGCATCCTGGCCTACCAGCCAGGCAAGCTGCTGGTGCGTGGCGACACGCCGCTGTTCAAGGTGGAGCGCTTGCTGGGCATCGACCTTGACCACATCGAAGCGGAAACCCTTGCCGGGCTTATCTACGAAACGCTCAAGCGCGTGCCTGAGGAAGAGGAAGTGCTGGAAGTCGAAGGCCTGCGCATCATCATCAAGAAGATGAAAGGGCCCAAGATCGTGCTGGCCAAGGTGCTCAAGCTCGGCTGAGCTGGCGGGGCCGCTTGGCGGCCCCTGACAATTTCAGGGATTACCCGCAGTAAAGTTCGGCAAACCGCCAATCGGCCGGTCGAACTGGAAGGGGATCGACTCCAGCGCCAAGCCGACGTTGCGCTGCACCACGAAATGCAGGTGGGGGCCAGTGCTGTTGCCGGTATTGCCCGACTTGGCCAACGCCTGCCCCAACGCCACCTGCTGCCCCTCGGCCACTACCACTGAACCGCGCAGCAGGTGCAGATACACTCCCATCGTGCCGTCCGGGTGAAGGATACGCACGAAATTACCCGAGGGGTTGGTACCTCGTCCGCTCTGGTTGTTCTCGATCTTCACCACCATCCCACCCCTCGCCGCAATGATCGGGGTGCCCTCCGGCATGGCGATGTCCATGGCATGACGGCCCTTGGGACCGTAATGGCTGAAGCGGCCGTTGGGCCCTTGAGTCAGGCGGAAAGGGCCGCCTTTCCATGGGAAAGGATAACGATAAGCCTGCGAGCGCTGACCGGGGTCACCCATGGCGTACTGAAATTTGCTGGCATAACGGAGCGGCCCGCCGGGTGCCGCCAGCACCGAGCTGAGCACCTTGGTCGAGCGTGGCCCGACTACGGCCCGCACGATCCGCGGGCCGTTGCCGCCGAAGGCATTGGCCAACTGATCGACGCGCAGTTCAACCTGCATGGGCACGTACAGCTCATTACGCACCAGGAAGCGCACGCCGCCCGGAAACGGCTCGGTTTGCAGGCGTACCTGGCCCTCAACCTGCTCGAACATCGGCTCGCCCAGCTCCAGAGCCTTTGCCCCTGGGCTGGGGCGCTCGGAATAGGAAGCCACCCCGAAATTGTCAGTGGTCTTGTAAATGGTCATGCCCAGGCTCGACGCCGAGGCCGTGAGCGAGGCACAGAACAGCAGCAGGCGGGCGGCGGCGGGCATGATAGTGGCTTTTTGACAGTGATGTTCTGTCGAAGCCTAGCAGTGGGATCTGGGAGCGGTATGACAGTTGGTCGGAAGACCGCCGCAGCCCTGTAGGAGCGGCCTTGCGTCGCGAAAGGGCTGCAGCGCAGCCCCAGCCATGCTTGCCGCGCTGCAAAACGGGGGACGCTGTACAGCGCTTTCGCGGACGCAAGGCCGCCCCTACAGGATCGGAGTACGACGAAACTAGGCGCCGGGGGTGAAGTGCTTCTGCGTGGTGCCGCGGGCAATCAGCCGCGACAGGTAGTCGAGCTTCTGTGCATCCTGGTCGACGAATTTGAAGGTCAGTTGCAGCCAGTCGCTTTCAGGTTTCGGCTCCAATGCCGCAATGGCATGCAGGTAACCGTTCAGGCGGGCAACTTCAGCGCTCTCGCCCTGCTCAAGGTCCAGTACAGCGCCTTCGAGCACCTGTGGCAGCACTGCACTGCGACGTACCACCAGCAACGCCTCCTTAAGGCTCAGCGCCTTGATCACACAAGGCTGAGTACCACTGGAAAGGCGCAGCTGGCCTTGTCCACGCCCGGTCTGCGCAGCGGCTGCGGCGGCCGTCTGCGGTTTCGGTGCGTTGATCAACGGCTTGGCCGGCGCAGCCGCAGCAGGCGCGGCCTTGACCGCTTCAGGTTTGCCCCCGGTCAGCGCGCTCAGCGAATCGTTGGCGAACGCCGAATTCACTCGCGCCTGGCCACCGGCGACCAAGCTTTCAAGCTTGCCGATCTTGGTCAGGGCTTTCTTCACCTTGGTCAGCAACTGCTCGTTGGTGAACGGCTTGCCGACAAAATCGGAGACGCCCGCCTGAATGGCCTGGATGACGTTTTCCTTGTCGCCGCGGCTGGTCACCATGATGAACTGCAGGCTCTTCATTTCTGGCTGCTGGCGGCACCAGGTGAGCAGCTCAAGGCCGGACATCTCGGGCATTTCCCAGTCGCACAGCACAAGGTCGAAGGTTTCCTTGCCCAGCATGGCCATGGCCTTGCGGCCGTTGACCGCATCTTCGATGACCATGCCCGGGAAGGCATTACGCAGGCACTTCCTCACCAGATCACGGATGAACGGGGCGTCATCCACGACCAGCACATTGACTTTACTCATCGATACTCCTCTTGAATCCCGACTAGCCTACCGCCGATTGGTGGCCATTTGCCAACACCTGGATCACGCCGGGACTTCTTTGCATCGTTCGCGGGTGCCTGCTGACTGCTCAAGCGCAAACGAAAACGCCCGGCGAAGGCCGGGCGTCGATGCTCGGGAGCAATCTTATTTATCGTCCGGTTCAGCCGGAACATTAGCAATTTCGGCCTCATCGCCAGCGGTGCCCTGAACTTCGGCTTTCATGCGCTTGAGGCCCATGTGGCGTACATCGGTACCGCGCACCAGGTAGATCACCAGTTCCGAGATGTTACGCGCGTGGTCGCCGATACGCTCCAGCGAACGCAGGGCCCAGATGACGCTCAGCACCCGCGAGATCGAGCGCGGGTCTTCCATCATGTAGGTCACCAGTTCACGCAGGGCGGTCTTGTACTCGCGGTCGATGGTCTTGTCGTACTGGGCAACCGACAGAGCCAGGTCGGCATCGAAGCGGGCGAAGGCATCCAGTGCGTCGCGCACCATGTTGCGCACCTGGTCGCCAATGTGGCGCACCTCGACGTAGCCGCGCGGCGACTCGCCTTCTTCGCACAACTGGATGGCGCGGCGGGCGATCTTGGTCGATTCGTCACCAATACGCTCCAGGTCGATCACCGACTTGGAAATGCTGATGATCAGGCGCAGGTCGGAGGCCGCCGGCTGGCGACGGGCGAGGATGCGCACGCACTCCTCGTCGATGTTGCGCTCCATCTGGTTGATCTGCTCGTCGACTTCACGCACCTGCTGGGCCAGGCCCGAGTCGGCCTCGATCAGCGCGGTGACCGCGTCATTGACCTGTTTCTCGACCAGCCCGCCCATGGCCAGGAGGTGGCTGCGCACCTCTTCGAGTTCGGCGTTGAACTGCTGGGAAATGTGGTGCGTCAGGCTTTCTTTGTTGATCATCGTTTAGCTCCGCGAAGCTGCAAGCTGCAAGCCTCAAGTAGTTCGTGTCGTTTCCTGGCTCCGCGCTGGCTGCTTTTTCTTGAAGCTCGAAGCTTGAAGCTCAAAGCCCGCAGGCGCGCCCAACAGCGCCGTTAGCCGTAGCGACCGGTGATGTAGTCTTCGGTCTGCTTCTTCGCCGGGTTGGTGAACAGGGTGTCGGTATCACCGAATTCGACCAGTTTGCCCATGTACATGAACGCGGTGTAGTCCGAAACACGGGCCGCCTGTTGCATGTTGTGGGTCACGATAACGATGGTGTACTTGGATTTCAGTTCGTAGATCAGCTCTTCGACCTTCAGCGTCGAGATCGGGTCCAGTGCCGAGCAAGGCTCGTCGAGCAGCAGCACTTCAGGCTCGACGGCGATGGTACGGGCGATCACCAGACGCTGCTGCTGGCCGCCGGACAGGCCCAGCGCCGAGTCATGCAGGCGGTCCTTGACCTCCTCCCACAGGGCCGCGCCCTTCAGTGCCCACTCGACCGCTTCGTCCAGCACGCGCTTCTTGTTGATGCCCTGGATACGCAGGCCATACACCACGTTCTCGTAGATAGTCTTGGGGAACGGGTTTGGCTTCTGGAACACCATGCCCACGCGGCGGCGCAGCTCGGCCACGTCCTCGCCCTTGCGGTAGATGTTGTTGCCGTACAGGTTGATGGCGCCTTCGACACGGCAACCGTCAACCAGGTCGTTCATGCGGTTGAAGGTGCGCAGCAGGGTCGATTTGCCGCAGCCGGACGGGCCGATGAAAGCCGTCACGCGTTGCTTGGGGATGTTCATGCTGACATCGAACAACGCCTGCTTGTCACCGTAATACAGGCTCAGGCCGGGTACTTCGATGGCCACGGTCTCTTCGGCCAGGCGCAGGCTCTGCTTGTCGCGGCCCAGGGCAGCCATGTCGATGCCGTGGGTGTGGGATTCTTGCTGCATGGTCTCACTCCGTTTGTAGCTGCAAGCTTTGAGCTGCAAGCTGCAAGTTAGGGCAAAGCGGCACTCCTCTTGGAGCTTGCCGCTTGTGGCTTAAAGCATCAATCAGTGGTCGAGGGCCTTGTACTTCTCGCGCAGGTGGTTACGGATCCACACCGCCGAGAGGTTAAGGGTGGCGATTACCATCACCAGCAGCAGCGCAGTGGCGTATACCAACGGCCGCGCGGCCTCGACGTTGGGGCTCTGGAAGCCGACATCGTAGATGTGGAAGCCCAGGTGCATGATCTTCTGGTCCAGGTGCAGGTACGGGTAGTTACCGTCCAGCGGCAACGACGGCGCCAGCTTGACCACGCCGACCAACATCAGCGGCGCCACTTCACCAGCGGCACGGGCCACGGCGAGGATCATGCCGGTCATCATCGCCGGGCTGGCCATTGGCAGCACGATTTTCCACAGGGTCTCGGCCTTGGTCGCGCCAAGCGCCAGCGAGCCTTCACGCACGGTGCGTGGAATACGCGCCAGGCCTTCCTCGGTGGCCACGATCACCACCGGCACAGCCAGCAGCGCCAGGGTCAGCGATGCCCACAGCAGGCCTGGCGTGCCCAGGGTCGGTGCCGGCAGCGACTCGGGGAAGAACAGACGGTCGATCGAACCACCCAGCACATAGACGAAGAAGCCCAGGCCGAACACGCCGTAGACGATGGCCGGAACGCCCGCCAGGTTGTTCACGGCGATGCGGATCAGGCGCGTCACCGGGCCTTGCTTGGCGTATTCGCGCAAGTAGACCGCCGCCAGCACGCCGAACGGGGTGACGATCACGGCCATGATCAGGGTCATCATCACGGTACCGAAAATGGCCGGGAAGATACCGCCTTCGGTGTTGGCTTCACGAGGATCGTCGCTGAGGAACTCCCAGACCTTGGCGAAGTAGGTGCCCATCTTGGTAAAGCCGGACATGGCGTTAGGCTGGATGGCGTGCACGACCTTGCTCAGGTTGATCTCCACTTCGCGGCCGTTGCCGTCGCGAGCGACCAGGCTGTCGCGGGAGAAGGCCTGATGCAGGCTGCTGAGGCGGTCTTCGATGGCCTTGTAGCGGCTGTTCAACTCGGCACGTTCGGCATCCATGTCGGCCTGGGCCGTAGCGTCCAGCTTGCCTTCCAGCTCCAGCTTGCGGCCATGCAGACGCAGGCGCTCAAGGCCATGGTTGATGGCACCGATGTCTTTTTTCTCAAGCTGCTGCAGCTCGCTGTTGAGCTGGTTGGCGCGTTTCAGGCGTGCCTGCAGCTCGTTCCAGGCGCCAGCGCCCTCGGCGACCACGCGGCCTTGTTCCTTGACGCTCACCAGGTAGCCGTAGAAGTTGCCCCATTCGCGGCGCTCCAGGGCGATCAGGTCGACCGGGCGCTGCTCGTCGACCAACCATTCACCGACCACCCAGGTGAAGTCACTGCCGTTGAGGTCACGGTTACCCACCTTGATCAGCTCACGGGTCATGAACTCCGGGCCTTCGTCCGGCACCGGCAGGCCGGCACCCTTGAGGCGGACGCGGGGCACTTCTTCTTTCTGAACCACTTCACCGACGATGACGTGGTCACCCTGGCCCGGCACCTTGTAGGTGGCCTGGACCAGGTCGGCGGGCCAGAAGTGGCCCAAGCCGCGTACAGCGATCACGGCCAGCAGGCCGACGGTCATGATGACCGCCATGGCGACCGCGCCACCGCTGATCCAGACGCCTGGGGCGCCGCTCTTGAACCAGCCTTTGAGGGAATCCTTTTTCACGGATCTCTACCTTTCTATCAAAGCGACGAGTATTTCTTGCGCAGACGCTGGCGAATCAGCTCGGCCAAGGTGTTCATGATGAAGGTGAACATCAGCAGCACGAGAGCGGCGAGGAACAGCACACGGTAATGGCTGCCGCCGACTTCGGATTCGGGCATCTCCACCGCCACGTTGGCGGCCAAGGTACGCATGCCTTCGAACAGGTTCATCTCCATCACCGGGGTGTTGCCGGTGGCCATGAGCACGATCATGGTCTCGCCCACCGCTCGGCCCATGCCGATCATCAGCGCCGAGAAGATACCCGGGCTGGCAGTGAGGATGACCACGCGAGTCAAGGTCTGCCACGGCGTCGCACCCAGGGCCAGGGAGCCCAGGGTCAGGCTGCGCGGCACGCTGAACACGGCGTCTTCGGCGATCGAGTAGATGTTCGGGATGACCGCAAAGCCCATGGCGATACCCACTACCAGGGCGTTGCGCTGGTCGTAGGTGATACCCAGGTCATTGGTGATCCACAGGCGCATGTCGCCGCCGAAGAACCAGGTTTCCAGGTACGGGCTCATGGTCAGGGCGAACCAGCCGGTGAACAGGATCACCGGGATCAGGATGGCGGCTTCCCAACCATCCGGAACGCGCAGGCGAATCGACTCTGGCAGGCGGCTCCAGGTGAAGCCCGCCAGCAGGATGCCGAACGGCATCAGCAGGAACAGGCTGAACACACCCGGCAGGTGCCCTTCCAGGTACGGCGCGAGGAACAGGCCAGCGAAGAAGCCGAGGATCACCGTCGGCATCGCTTCCATCAGTTCGATCACCGGCTTGACCTTGCGGCGCATGCCCGGGGCCATGAAGTAAGCGGTGTAGATAGCTGCGGCAATGGCCAGCGGAGCCGCCAGGATCATCGCGTAGAAGGCGGCCTTGAGGGTACCGAAGGTCAGGGGCGACAGGCTCAGCTTAGGCTCGAAGTCGGTGTTCGAAGCCGTCGACTGCCAGACGTACTTGGGCTCGTCGTAGTTCTCGTACCAGACCTTGCCCCACAGTGCGCTGAAGGAAATTTCCGGGTGCGGGTTCTTCAGGTTCAGTGGCAGCAGCTTGCCGCCCTCTTCGATGAAGATACGGTTGGCACGCGGCGACAGGGCCAGGATACCCGGGCCTTCGGCAGCAGGCTCGACCAGCAGGGTGCGGTGCGCGGTGCTGTGGAAGACGCCCAGCTTGCCTTCGGCGTCCAGGGCGACGAAGCCCTTGCGGCGCTCTTCGGCGTCGATCTGGACGATCGGCGCCTTGCCCATCTGGAAGGTACGGATCTGCTTGAAACGCGATTCGCCATCCGGGTCACGGGCCATGAACCATTGGGCCAGGCCACCTTTGGAGTCACCGATGATCAGCGAGATGCCGCCGACCAGTTGCGCGGTGGCGGTGATCTCGGTGTCAGCGCTCTCGGACAGCTTGTAGCGGCCATTGAGGCTCTTGTCGCGCAGGCTGAAGACATCCGCGGTGGCTCGGCCGTTGATCACGTACAGCCACTGCTGGCGCGGGTCGATGAAGATGTTCTTCACCACCTCGGTCATTTGCGGCAGCTCGATGCGGCTCTGCTCGGTGGTGACCTCTTCGGTCATCAGGTTTTCGGTGCGCGTCAGCTCGACCACCTGCAGGTGCGCGCCGGTGGAACCGGCCAGCATCAGGGTATCGCCGTTTACGTTGACGCTGACGTGCTCCAGCGCGCGGCCCTGCTCATCCAACACGAACGGCTCCTGGCCGTACGGGTAGTCGATGCCTGGGGTGATGGTCTTTTTGTTGTCCGGGTAAGTGATCTTATAGGTGTGGTGGAACACCAGCGCCTGACCATTGGACAAGCCCAGCACTACCAGCGGGCTGCCCGGCTGGTCGGTGCTGATCGAGCTGACCTGGGTGCCTGCCGGCAGCGGCAGGTCGACGCGGTTGAGCTCGTTACCAGTCTTGGTATCGAAGAACAGTGCCTGCCCCTTGTCCGAGACGCGCATGCCGACCAGGTTCTGCTCTTCGAGCGCGATCATCAGCGGCTTGCCGGCATCCTGCTGCAGCCAGGTCGGCTCCAAGGCCTTCTTGCTGGTCAGCTCGGCGCCCTGGAACAGCGGCAGCACCACATAGGCCAGATAGAAGAAGATCAGCGTGATGGCTGCCAGCACGGCAAGCCCGCCCACCAGTACATACCAGCGGGTCAGGCGGTCCTTGAGCGCGCGCATGCGGCGCTTGCGTTGCAACTCGGGCGTATTGAAATCAATCCGCTCGGGAGGGGATTTTTGGGTCATGGTGGAGTTGGCCAGATCATTCATGCGCACACCCTAGCGGTCCCGTATGACAAAAACATGACAGTGCGTTGACGCAAAAAAGCCCGCCGCTCAGGAGCCCTGGCTTCGGACCGAGAATTCGTGGAAAAGGCCGGCTTCAGTGCCGGCCTTTTCCTCAGTTACTTACTTCTTTGCAACGTTACCGGCGTGGGACAGGCCCAGGTCAGCCAGGGTCTTGTCGACCACCTTGGCCGGCAGCGGAATGTAGCCGTCCTTCACCACGACCTGCTGGCCAGCCTGCGACAGCACCAGCTTGACGAACTCGGCTTCCAGCGGGGCCAGAGGCTTGTTCGGGGCCTTGTTGACGTAGACGTACAGGAAGCGCGACAGCGGGTAGGTACCGTTCAGGGCATTGGCTTCGTTGTCTTCGATGAACTCGCCGCCTTCCTTCTTGGCCAGACCTACGGTCTTGACGCTGGCAGTCTTGTAGCCGATGCCCGAATAGCCGATGCCGTTCAACGAGGAGCTGATCGACTGCACGACCGACGCCGAGCCGGGCTGTTCGTTGACGTTAGGCTTGAAGTCGCCTTTGCACAGGGCTTCTTCCTTGAAGTAACCGTAGGTACCCGATACCGAGTTACGGCCGAACAGCTGAACTGGCTTGTTGGCCAGATCGCCGGTCACGCCCAGGTCGCCCCAGGTCTTGACGTCGGCCTTGGCGCCGCACAGGCGAGTGGAAGAGAAGATCGCGTCGACCTGAGCCATGGTCAGGCCCTTGATCGGGTTGTCCTTGTGTACGAACACGGCCAGGGCGTCGACGGCGACCGGGATGGCGGTCGGCTTGTAGCCATACTTCTGCTCGAAGGCCTGCAGCTCGACGTCCTTCATCTTGCGGCTCATCGGGCCAAGGTTGGCGGTGCCTTCGGTCAGCGCGGGTGGCGCGGTGGAGGAGCCAGCAGCCTGGATCTGGATGTTGACGTTCGGATATTCCTTCTTGTAGGCCTCGGCCCACAGAGTCATGAGGTTCGCGAGGGTGTCGGAACCGACGCTGGAGAGGTTGCCCGAAACACCGGTAGTCTTGGTGTAGGTCGGGATCGCAGGGTCGACGGCGGCTACCGCGTTGGCGGTTGCAACGCCAGCGGCGGCAAAGGTGAGGGCCGCCATCAAACGCTTCAGTTTCATGCCTTGCTCCTAGCAGGAATATTGGGATGTTGGATGGATCGGGCCCAAGTATCTGCAGGCCGCATGAATACGATATGACTCCAATATGACAATTGGATGAAAGGCCATCACTGGATACCCAGGATGGCCTTTCAAAATGTTGCAGGGGCAGGGGCTAGAGCGATATCAGCGTTTTTTCGACAGCAAATACAGCCCGACAACCAGACCGACGGCGCACAGGCCCGCTACGTAATAAGCAGGCGCCATCGGGCTGACCTTGAGCAGCGCAGTCACCACCATCGGCGTCAAGCCGCCGAAAATGGCGTAGGCCACGTTGTAGGAGAACGACAGGCCGCTGAAGCGCACCGCCGCCGGGAACGCCTTGACCATCACATAGGGCACCGCGCCGATCACGCCTACGCACAGGCCGGTGATGGCATACAGCGGGAACAGCAGTTGCGGGTGGGTCGGCAGGCTGTGGTAGAAGGTCCAGGACGTCACCAGCAGCAACAGGCTGCCGATCACGAAGACGCGGCCGGCACCAAAGCGGTCGGCCAGGCTGCCGGAGCCGATGCAGCCAAGGCTAAGCAGCACGATCGCCAGGCTGTTGGCCTTGAGCGAGTCGGTGGGGCTGATGTGGTAGATGCTCTGCAACAACGCCGGTGTCATCAGGATGACCACTACGATGCCGGCAGAAAGCATCCAGGTCAGCAGCATCGACAGGATGATCGGCCCGCGGTGATCACGCAGCACGGCCCGCAGCGGCAGCTCTTCGGCAAGCGCCTTGCGCTGCTGCATCTCGGCGAATACCGGCGTTTCGTGCAGCCAGCGGCGCAGGTACACCGAGAACAGGCCGAACACACCGCCAAGCAGGAACGGGATACGCCAGGCGTAGTCGGCGACTTCTTCAACGCTGTAGGCCGTGTTGATCAGCGTCGCCACCAGCGAGCCAAGCAGGATGCCAGCGGTCAGGCCGGCGGTCAGGGTGCCGCAGGCATAGCCGGTGTTGCGCGCTGGCACATGCTCGGACACGAACACCCAGGCGCCAGGTACTTCGCCCCCGATCGCCGCCCCCTGGATCACGCGCATCAGCAGCAACAGTATCGGTGCCCATAGGCCGATCTGTGCATAGGTCGGCAGCAAACCCATGATCAGCGTTGGCAGGGCCATCATGAAGATGCTCAGGGTGAACATCTTCTTGCGCCCGAGCAGGTCGCCGAAGTGGGCCATGATGATGCCGCCCAGCGGCCGGGCCAGGTAGCCGGCGGCGAAAATGCCGAAGGTCTGCATCAGACGCAGCCACTCGGGCATGTCGGCCGGGAAGAACAGCTTGCCGACCACCGTGGCGAAAAACACGAAAATGATGAAGTCGTAGAACTCAAGGGCTCCGCCTAGCGCGGACAGTGAGAGGGTCTTGTAGTCACTGCGGGTCAGCGGCCGCGAGGGCTGCTCGATACTGCTCGGCACGGAGGTCATTGCTTGTTCTTCTCTTGTAGGGCATGCAGGCCGCTTGGCACGCGGCTTCTGGCGGTGACAGGCGAAGATAGCAAATTGCCGGGGCGTGCTGAAAGCGATACAAAATCCATACAGATATTCATGACTGCACGGTCGTCGCTGAGCGTTTGGCTATATATACTGCCCGTTCGTAGGAAAACGTTGCCGCCACGGTGGGATGTTGTGCGAAAACGCCGGTCTTTTAAGTCAGGCGGTTTCGCAGAATTTCCCTACGGCCGTCCAGCGAAACGAAATCGGCGTAGTATGTTTCAAGCTGAATCGTTTACTCGGCCTTTGCGCCACACCAACGAAAGCGTCACGGGTCAGAGGCCCCACCGCATGATTGAGCTCGAACAAGAAGATCCTATCCCGCAAGGCGACCTGGCCCTGCAAATCACTGCGTTGCCCCGCGAAACCAACGGTTTTGGCGACATCTTTGGCGGCTGGCTGGTCGCCCAGATGGACCTGGCAGGCACTGCCATGGCGAGCCGCGTCGCGGGCGGCCGGGTGGCAACAGTGGCCATTGACCGCATGGCCTTCCTGGTGCCTGTGGCCGTGGGCGCACAACTGTCGTTCTATACCCAGACGCTGGAAATCGGCCGCAGCTCGATCCAGATGATGGTCGAAGTGTGGAGCGACGACCCGCTGTCCAGCGAATGGCGCAAGGTGACTGAAGCAGTGTTCGTCTTCGTCGCCATCGATGGCAGCGGCCGCACCCGCTCGGTGCCTCGTCGCTAAGCCATACGAGCGGTAAACTCATTGCAAGGCACCGGGTCCAAGGCCCACAGGCAATCAATGAGACGAGCGCAATGGCTACCTTCCAGGTCGTAACCGAGCAACACGGCGAACTCAACTGCTGGCGTATCACCAGCGACCGTGCCGAACTGCTGATCGCCCAGCAGGGTGCACAGATCCTCAGCTACCAGCACATTGGCGAGCCGCCGCTGCTGTGGCTGAGTGACCAGGCCATGTTCCGTCAGGGTAAGTCGGTGCGCGCAGGTGTGCCGGTGTGCTGGCCGTGGTTCGGCAACCTGCAGCGCAACCCCGAATCCGTTCAGGGCATGTACCGTGGCACGCAGGCTCCCGCCCATGGGTTGGCCCGCACACGTGACTGGCAACTGTTGGGCATCGAAGAGGCAGCCAGCGCGCTGCGCATCGAATTCGAACTGCCGGAGGCCCAGGGCGATCTGCCGGAGTGGCCGCATGATGTGGAGCTGAAGCTGCTGATCGTCATGGGGGATACGCTTGAACTGACCCTCACCAGCCGTAACAGGGGCAATACCCCTGTCACCATCAGCCAGGCCCTGCACAGCTACTTTGCCGTCAGCGATGTGCGTCAGGCGCGTGTCGAGGGTGTCGACGGGCTGGGCTACATCGAGACCCTGGCTGACTGGGAACAGCGCCAGCAGCAGGGTGCGCTGACGTTCACCGGTGAGACCGATCGCATCTACCTGAATACGCCTGCGCAACTGAGCATTGTCGACCCGCACTGGAACCGGCGCATTACCCTGACCAGCAGCGGTTCACGTTCAGCGGTGATCTGGAACCCATGGACCGACAGAGCCCGGGAATTGCCTGACATGGCCGATGATGGCTGGCAGCGGATGCTGTGCATCGAGACGGCGAATGTCTGGGACGATGTGGTGGAGTTGAAACCTGGGGCGGTTCATTCCCTGCAAGTGGCAATTGGCAGCGTAGCGCTTTGATTCAACTGCCTGGGACCGCTGTGCGGTCCTTTCGCGACACAAGGCCGCTCAGAGATCGCGCATACCTGCAGGAGCAGCCCCTTCACAGGTCAGCGTCCTCCACTACCCTTACCTTCCCGGCTTCCAGCGCATACGCCGCATCGGCCAGGTCGTTGCTGACCTTTTCCACCTTCAACGTCCCGCTGACCCACAACGGCGTGTAGATGTCATCGATCTTCAAGCCCTTCGGATAGCGCACCAGCACCAGCTGGTTGGGTGGCGGCGGCGGTACATGGATGCAGGCGCCCGGGTACGGCACCAAGAAGAACAGCGTGCTGTTGCCCTTGGCATCGCTTTCAAGCGGCACGGGGTAACCACCGAGACGAATTTCCTTGCCGTTCATGGCGGCCACGGTCTTGGTCGAGTACATCACCGCCGGCAGGCCCTTGCTTTGCTTCAAGCCGCCCTTGTCGGTGAAGGTACCCATCGCCTCCGGCGAGTTGTGGTCGATCTCGGGCATTTGCTCGAGGGCTTTCTGGTCCGACTTGGGCATCAGCTCGAGCCAGTCGGTTTCAGGCAGTTCGGCATGGGCCAGGGAGCTGGCCAGGAGCATGGGGATGAGGAATAACGCACGCATGAAGATGCTCGGCAACTCGGATGAATTGCCGGGCATTCTAACCAGTATTCAGCGTTTCTTGATGAATCCGTAGATCACCAGAAGGACGATGGCACCCACCAGCGCGCCGAAGAAGCCCGCTGCCTGCCCGGCCTGGTAAATACCCAGCGCCTGGCCGCCATACGTGGCGATCAAGGAGCCGGCAATACCCAGCAGGATGGTCATGATCCAGCCCATGCTGTCGTCGCCGGGCTTGATGAAGCGCGCCAGCAGACCAACGATGAGGCCGATGAAGATAGTTCCAATGATACCCATGGCAATCCCTCTGCAGTGAAGATGGAGCAAGCCAAAGCCTAGACAGCGCTTTGGCTTGTTGCCATTTCAGAGGGCGAACCGCTTGCAGAAGTTCGATCAGATGCCCGATCAGTTGCTGATCAGGGCCTCTACTTCGGCAATCTTGCGCTCGAGGGTGGCCATGTCCTGGCAACGCAAGGTGGCGTGGCCTACCTTGCGCCCGGCCTTGAAGGCCTTGCCATAGTGATGCAGGTGGCAGTCATCGATGGCGATGACCTTGTCCACTGCCGGCACTTCACCGATAAAGTTGAGCATGGCGCTCTCGCCAACCTTGGCAGTCGAACCCAGCGGCAGGCCGGCAACGGCGCGCAGGTGGTTTTCGAACTGGCTGCACTCGGCGCCTTCGATGGTCCAGTGCCCGGAGTTGTGCACACGCGGCGCGATCTCGTTGGCCTTGAGGCCACCGTCGACTTCAAAGAACTCGAAGGCCATCACACCCACATAGTCCAGCTGCTTGAGCACACGGCCGACATAATCTTCGGCCAGGCCCTGCAGAGGGTGCGCCTGGCTTGCCACGGACAGGCGCAGGATGCCGCTCTCGTGGGTGTTGTGCACCAACGGGTAGAAGCGGGTTTCGCCATCGCGTGCTCGCACGGCCACCAGGGACACTTCGCCAGTGAACGGCACGAAGCCTTCCAGCAGGCACGGCACGCTGCCCAGCTCGGCAAAGGTACCCACCACATCTTCAGGGGTGCGCAGAACCTTCTGGCCCTTGCCGTCGTAACCCAGGGTCCGGGTCTTGAGCACGGCCGGCAGGCCGATGCTGGCCACCGCCGCATCAAGGTCGGCCTGCGAGAGGATGTCGGCGAAGGCCGGGGTTGGAATGCCCAGGTCGCGGAACATGCTCTTCTCGAACAGGCGGTCGCGGGCGATGCGCAGCGCTTCGGCGCTCGGGTACACCGGGACGAACTGCGAGAGGAAGGCGACGGTCTCGGCCGGGACGCTTTCGAACTCGAAGGTCACCAGGTCGACTTCGTCTGCCAGCTGGCGCAGGTGGTCCTGGTCGCCGTAGTCGGCACGCAGGTGCTCGCCAAGTGGCGCCGCGCAGGCGTCCGGCGCCGGGTCGAGGAAGGCGAAGTTCATGCCCAGCGGGGTGCCCGCCAGAGCCAGCATGCGGCCCAGCTGGCCGCCACCGATAACACCGATCTTCATGGGTTCAGCCTCAAGCCTGACGTGGGTCTGGATTGTCCAGCACAGTGTCGGTCTGCTCGGTGCGGAACTGCTTGAGCGCCGCGTGATACTGCGGGTATTTGGCACCGAGGATGCTCGCCGACAGCAGCGCGGCGTTGACCGCGCCGGCACGGCCGATGGCCAGGGTGGCAACCGGTACGCCGGCAGGCATCTGCACGATCGACAGCAGCGAGTCGACACCCGACAACATCGACGACTGTACCGGCACACCCAGCACCGGCAGGTGGGTCTTGGCGGCGCACATGCCAGGCAGGTGCGCAGCGCCACCAGCGCCGGCGATGATCACCTCGATGCCGCGCCCTTCGGCTTCTTCAGCGTACTGGAACAGCAGATCCGGGGTGCGGTGGGCGGAAACCACCTTCACTTCGTAGGGAATGCCGAGTTTTTCCAGCATATCGGCGGTGTGGCTAAGGGTGGACCAATCGGACTTGGAGCCCATGATCACGCCAACCAGTGCACTCATCGTCGAGCCTCTCCTGCAAGCGCCTTCTGGCGCGCTAAAAGCAACAAGCCACGCAGGTGGACCGGCGTGGCTTGTCATACGGATTCTGAATCGACCGGGTCGGCCGAAGGCGCGGGATTGTAGCGTATTTCAAGTCGGCCCGCCCACCCCTACAAGCACATGTCGGATCAAAGGGCAAGCTGTCTCGTGGGACAACTTTTTCCGACTGCCGAAAGGCAGCCCGGGTGGTGACGATTGCGCCCGCCAATTTCAATCTCCTTGGAGAATCGCCATGCCCAAGACCCTCGCGTTCTTTTTCAGCCTCCTGCTGTCCCTGCAGCTGCCTTGCGCAGTAGCGGCCAAGTCGCTGGTTGTGACCGTTTACCTTCACGACGAACTGGCCAGCATCAGCGACGAGCAATTGCACAACGATTACTTTCAGCACTGGCTCGATGAGATGCGCAGTTTCACCTCCCACCCCACGGAACTGATCTTGCGACGCAACGTGCCCGGCATCACCGATATTGATTATCAAGGCGTGCCATCGAGTCAGATTCTTGAGGCGTTCACCCAAGGAGTGCTTGAACTGACCTCGAACCACCCCTTCTCGTTCATGAACAAGCACCTGCTGATGACGCGCAACAGCTATGACCACAGCGGGCTTAACTACAATGCGGGCCTGGCGTACTTCAAACAGAACACCGCCATCGCCTCATTGGCCGCTTACAGCAGCGCCGCCCATGAAATCGGCCATCTGCTTTCCGCCACGCATGAAGACGCCGAACTGAAGTTCAACGGATGGGTGTGCGAAACCTACACACACCCCCGAATTCCGGCCCGATCGAACTGCTACCGGTACAGCGACAAGAACCGGGCGAACATCGCCGACTACCTCAAGTACAACTCACACTGAGCCTTCACCTTGAGCACCAGCGGACTCGAGCTTGCGCCAGAGCAGGCGCACGTTGGCCTTGCGCACCAATGCACAGCGATACAAGCGGATTTCCAGTGGCACATGCCACTGGGCCCCTCCGCAGATGGCCAACTCGCCACGCTCCAGTTCGCCACGCATTGAAAGCCGGGGCACCCAGGCAACGCCCATGCCTTCCAACGCCATGCTCTTCAAACTGTCGGCCATGGCTGTCTCATACACCGTGGTGTAGCGCAAATTGCGCTGGCGCAGCAGCAGGCTCACAGAGCGGCCAAGGAAGGCGCCAGCACTGTAAGCAAGCAACGGCACGCTGGCATCGCCCTCAAGGTCGAACATCGGCTTTCCATCGGCCCCCACGGCGCAGACGGGAAGCATTTCGGTGGTCCCCATGTGCAGCGACGGGAAAATTTCGGCGTCCATCTGCAGCGCCGCATCCGGGTCATAGAAAGCCAGCATCAAATCGCAGCCGCCTTCGCGCAAGGCATGCACAGCATCACCGACGTTGGTGGCTACCAGCCGTGTGGCGATGTTCAAACCATCGTTGCGCAGTTGTGCAACCCAGCGAGGGAAAAAGCCAGATGCCAGCGAGTGCGCCGCCGCCACCTGGATCACCTCGCCCTGGCCACCTTCAAGATGATGCAAATGGCGTAGAACTTCGCTCAACTGGTCGACAACTGTGCGCGCTGTAACCAGAAAAAGTTGACCAGCCGCCGTCAGCTCGATGGGCGTGCGGGAACGATTCACCAGCGTCAGGCCAAGCGCCGCCTCCAGGCTACGAATACGTCGGCTGAACGCCGGCTGGGTGACGAAACGGCGCTCCGCCGCCTGGGAAAAACTACGGGTGGCGGCCAGCGCACTGAAGTCTTCCAGCCATTTGCTTTCTAGGTTCACTAAGCGAATCTCCCGGCATGCACCAAAATGGAACACGCTCGAATGTCAATTGGCGTCACATCAAACACTATGCCGTTTGTGCATAGGTTAGCGTGCAACAGCATTGGCCGCAAAATCCCCTTAAGGCCTAGGATTGGCGCCATTCCGGCATGTGCCGGGTCAAAATCGAGATGATATCCATCATGTCCTCCGCTGCATCGTTCCGCGTCGAAAAAGATCTGCTTGGTACCCTTGAAGTCCCTGCCGATGCCTACTACGGCATCCAGACTCTGCGCGCTGCCAACAACTTCCATCTCTCCGGTGTTCCGCTGTCGCACTACCCGAAGCTGGTCGTGGCACTTGCCATGGTCAAGCAGGCCGCTGCCGACGCCAACCGCGAGCTGGGGCACCTGAGCGATGCCAAGCACGCCGCCATCAGCGAGGCCTGCGCCCGCCTGATCCGCGGTGACTTCCACGACCAGTTCGTTGTGGACATGATTCAAGGTGGCGCTGGTACTTCCACCAACATGAACGCCAACGAAGTCATCGCCAACGTCGCACTGGAGGCCATGGGCCACCAGAAGGGTGAGTACCAGTACCTGCACCCGAACAACGACGTGAACATGGCGCAGTCGACCAACGACGCTTACCCGACCGCCATCCGTCTGGGCCTGCTGCTGGGCCACGACGCGCTGCTGGCCAGCCTCGACAGCCTGATCCAGGCCTTCGCTGCCAAAGGTAAAGAGTTCGACCACGTACTGAAGATGGGCCGCACCCAGCTGCAGGACGCCGTGCCGATGACCCTGGGCCAGGAATTCCGCGCCTTCGCCACCACCATGACCGAAGACCTGCAGCGCCTGCGCTCGCTGGCCCCGGAACTGCTGACCGAAATCAACCTGGGCGGTACCGCCATCGGCACCGGCATCAACGCCGACCCTGGCTACCAGGCCCTGGCCGTACAGCGCCTGGCGACCATCAGCGGCCAGCCGCTGGTACCGGCTGCCGACCTGATCGAAGCCACCTCCGACATGGGCGCCTTCGTGCTGTTCTCCGGCATGCTCAAGCGTACTGCGGTCAAGCTGTCGAAGATCTGCAACGACCTGCGCCTGCTGTCCAGCGGCCCACGCACCGGCATCAACGAGATCAACCTGCCAGCGCGCCAGCCAGGCAGCTCGATCATGCCAGGCAAGGTCAACCCGGTCATCCCGGAAGCCGTCAACCAGGTTGCCTTCGCCATCATGGGCAACGACCTGGCCCTGACCGTCGCCGCCGAAGGTGGCCAGCTGCAGCTGAACGTGATGGAGCCGCTGATCGCCTACAAGATCTTCGACTCGATCCGCCTGCTCCAGCGTGCCATGGACATGCTGCGCGAGCACTGCATCGTCGGCATCACTGCCAACGAACAGCGCTGCCGTGAACTGGTCGAGCACTCGATCGGCCTGGTCACCGCCCTGAACCCCTACATCGGCTACGAAAACGCCACCCGTATCGCCCGCGTAGCCCTGGAAACAGGCCGTGGTGTGCTGGAACTGGTGCGCGAAGAACAGCTGCTGGACGAAGTGATGCTCAACGACATCCTGCGCCCGGAAAACATGATCGCTCCACGTCTGGTTCCGCTGAAGGCGTAACCCGGCTGCTGCAAACAGTCTCACCAGGTTTGAGGGACTAGACACCTCTCGACCTTTCAAGGGCCCGAGCGCACGCTCCGGGCCCTTTTTTTCGCCCGCGAAATCCCGGCACACAACTTGCTCTGTAATGCCTCCCCGCCCCACGGAAATGCCGAGCATGCTGCACAGCCACCTGACCACCCTCAACGCGGTTTCGCTGATCCTCAACCTGTTTCAGGAACAGGGGTGCGAGGCAACGGCGCTGCTGGCTGGCAGCGGTATAGGCCCGGCAGACCTTGGCCATGCCGATGCGCGCATCACTACCCAGCAAGAGCTGCAGGTATGCGCCAACGCCGTGGCACGGCGTGAAGACATCGGCCTGGAGCTGGGCAGACGCATGCATGTGTCGTGCTACGGCATGCTGGGTTACGCCCTGCTCTCCAGTGCCACTTTGGGTGACGCCTTGCGCCTTGCTTTGCAGTATCCGGCACTGCTGGGAACAGTCTTTCGCTTACGCCTGATAGACGATGGCCAGCGCATCTGGCTTAGCGCCGATGAATATCGCGACCTCCCGGCGCTGGCCGCTTTCAATGCCGAGTTCTGCCTGGTGTCGCTCAAAGTCATATGTGACGACCTGCTGGGCCGCCCGCTGCCGCTGCTCGGCGCGCGTTTCGAACATGCTCGGCCCGACTATCACGCCCGCTATACCGATGCGTTCCCGTGCCCGCTCGGGTTCGGCGCGCCGGACAACGCCTTTGCTTTCGAGCGGCGCTGGCTGGACGCCCCACTGCCCCTGGCCGACCCGATCACCCACAAAGCCATGGGCGAGCGCTGCCGGCGCCTGAACCTTGAATTCACCGGGCGCCAGGCCTGGCTGGGGCGGATACGCCAATTACTGCTGCAGCAACTGGACGCTGCCCCCGGCCTGGAAGGCTTGGCGCGGCAGATGAACTGCTCGTCTCGTACCTTGCGCCGGCACTTGCAGGCGCTGGGCAGCAGTTATCAACAGCTGCTCGATGAGCTGCGATTCGAGCGAGCCAAGCAACTGCTGGCCGATGGGCAGATACCTATCTACCGAATTGCCGAGCGTTTGGGGTTCAGTGAGACGGCAAGCTTCCGGCATGCCTTCCAGCGTTGGAGCGGTGTGGCGCCCAGCCATTTCCGAGGTTGATCAAGGCCAGCGAGCTTGGCCACATCGATCCCCTTTTGGCCGTTTGCGTCGTTCTCCCGCGCCCGGCAGCCCGTGAAAATGAGCCAACGCCAGTACTACCGGAGAACAACAATGCTGACGATCTATTCCGATGACCACCGCCTGCACCACGGCCGCTGCGAGCTGATCGACGGCAAGCTGATGCCCTGCTTCGAAATGCCTTCGCGCGCCGACCATGTGCTCGATCAGGTGAAAAAGCGCAACCTCGGTGATGTCCAGGCCCCGACCGATTTTGGCCGTGCACCACTGCAGCGCATCCACAGCGCAGACTATCTCGACTTCTTCGAAGGTGCCTGGGCACGTTGGGCCGCGCTGGGTCAGGAGGGTGACTTGTTGCCCTTCACCTGGCCGGCACGCACCTTGCGCCAAGTCAAACCCACCGGCCTGCATGGCGAGTTGGGCTACTACAGTTTCGATGCCGGCGCGCCCATCACCGCAGGCACCTGGCAGGCCGCCTACAGCGCAGCACAGGTTGCCCTCACCGCCCAAGCTGCAATCGAGCAAGGCGCCCATGCGGCCTTCGCCCTGTGCCGCCCACCAGGGCATCACGCCGCCGCCGAGGTCATGGGCGGTTACTGCTACCTGAACAACGCCGCGATTGCTGCCCAGGCCTTCCTCGACCAAGGCAGGGCCAAGGTGGCCATCCTTGACGTCGATTACCACCATGGCAATGGCACCCAGGACATCTTCTACCAGCGCGATGACGTGTTCTTCGCCTCGATCCACGGCGACCCGCAAGACGAGTTCCCGTTCTTCCTGGGCTACGCGGACGAAACCGGCGCAGGCGCGGGCGAAGGCTGCAACATCAATTACCCGCTGCCTGCCGGCAGCGACTGGGCAGCCTGGAGCGCCGCGCTGGAAGACGCCTGCCGGCGCATCGCCGATTACGATGCCGACGTTTTGGTCATCTCTCTGGGCGTGGACACCTTCAAGGATGACCCTATCTCCCAGTTCAAGCTGGACAGCCCGGACTATCTTGAGATGGGCAAACGCATCGCCCAGCTCGGCAAGCCGACCTTGTTCGTGATGGAAGGCGGCTACGCTGTGGAAGAAATCGGTATCAACGCGGTCAATGTGCTGGAAGGTTTCCAGCTCGCCCAGCCAGGAGCCCGATAATGGCCCGACTCAAGCGCCTGCTCGCCCCACTCATAGCTGCCACCCTGTTCACCGGCGCCGTCCAGGCACAAGCCGAACAGCGCACCTTGCGCGTCTACAACTGGTTCGATTACATCACCCCGCAAACCTTGACCGGTTTCCAGAAGGACAGCGGCGTCAAGCTGGTCTACGACATCTTCGACACCAACGAAGCCTTGGAAGCGAAGCTGCTAACAGGCAACTCCGGCTACGACGTGGTAGTGCCGTCCAATGTGTTTCTCGCCAAGCAGATCGAGGCGGGAGTCTTCCAGCCACTGGACCGCAGCAAGCTGCCGAACTGGCAGCACCTGGACCCGGCACTGATGAAGCTCATCGAGGCCAACGACCCAGGCAACAAGTTCGCCGTGCCCTACATGTACGGCACGGTGCTGATCGGCTTCAACCCGGACAAGGTCAAGGCGGTACTGGGCGACAAGGCCCCCGTGGACAGCTGGGACCTGCTCTTCAAGGAAGAGAACATCGCCAAGCTCAAGCAGTGCGGTGTAGCGCTGCTCGACTCGCCATCAGAGATCCTGCCGCTGGCGTTGCAATACCTGGGGCTGGACCCCAACAGCAGCAAGCCGGATGACTACAAGCAAGCCGAGGCTCTGCTGCAGAAGATCCGCCCCTACATCACCTACTTCCACTCTTCCAAGTACATGGCAGATATCGCCAACGGTGACATCTGCGTTGCCGTTGGTTATTCCGGCAGTTTCTCCCAGGCAGCAAACCGCGCCCGGGATGCGAAGAACGGTGTGGTGGTGGACATGCGCCTGCCCAAGGAGGGCGCGCCGATCTGGTTCGACATGCTGGCGATTCCGAAGGGCGCCGCCAACCCGGAGGATGCGCATACGTTCATCAACTACCTGCTGCGCCCAGAGGTGATTGCGCCGATCAGCGACTTTGTCGGCTACCCGAACCCGAACAAGGATGCGACGGAAAAGGTCAGCCCAGCGATCCGCAACAACCCCAACCTGTATCCAACGGCGGAGGCGATGGCCAAGCTGTATACGCTCAAGCCTTTGACGCGTGAGGCAGAGCGGGCGCGGACGCGGGCCTGGACCAGGATCAAGTCCGGGACTTGATACCGTCTTGCAACAGGACCGCGCGCTCCTGCAGGAGAGCGCGGTTCCTTGTTGAGCGGCCTTGTGTCGCGATGGCCTGCAAAGCAGGCCAGCAATCTCAATCCCGCTTCACAAGGCCCGGCAACTGCGCCACCAGCTTCTGGTTGTTGAACGGCGCGCGTATGAACCCACGCTGACGCCCGTCCGGCCCGACAATCGCCAGGTTACCGCTGTGATCCACGGTATATCCGGGCTTGCTGGTATCCGCCGGAATGAACGGAATGCTCAAGGCATTGGCCAGCTTCTGGGTATCCTCGAGCGACCCCGCCACCCCGACGAAATCCTTGTCGAAATAACCCAGGTACTGCTTGAGCTGGTTCGGCGTGTCGCGGTTCGGATCGACACTCACCAGTACCACCTGCAGCCGGTCGACCGCTTCCTTGGGCAGCTCGCTCTTCACCTGGCGCAACTGGGCCAGGGTGGTGGGGCAGATATCCGGGCAATAGGTATAGCCAAAGAACAGCAGCGACCACTTGCCCTTGAGATCGTCAAGCTGCACCGGCTGGCCGTCCTGGTTGGTCATGGTCACGTCGGCAACCGTGCGGCTCTGCGGCAGGAGGATGATGCCGGCATCGATCAGCTCGGTGGGGTTTGGCTGGTCACTGCCATTTAGCACCTTGTTGACGGTCAGGCCCATGATCAACGCGACCAGGGCAACGAGGATGAAGACGGTTTTCTGGGTTCGGGTCATAGGTTCAGCAACAGGTAGTGGTCAACAAGCAACGCAATGAACAGCGCGAACAGGTAGCCGATAGAGTACTTGAAGGTGCCGATCGCCGCGTGCGGCCGGCTGCCACGGTACAACACCCAGGCCCATTGCAGGAAGCGCAGGCCAAGGGCGAGGGCGCAGGCCAGGTACAACGGGCCGCTCATGTGGATGGCGTAGGGCAGCAGGGTCACCGCCAGCAGTATCAAGGTATAGAGCAGGATGTGCAGCTTGGTGTAGCGCTCGCCGTGGGTTACCGGCAGCATCGGGATATCGGCCTTGGCATACTCCTCCTTGCGGTGAATGGCCAGGGCCCAGAAGTGCGGCGGCGTCCAGGCGAAGATGATCAGCACCAGCAACAAGGGCTCGGCACTGACTTGGCCACTTACTGCCACCCAGCCAAGCAGCGGCGGGGCCGCGCCTGCAAGGCCACCGATAACGATGTTCTGCGGGGTCGCACGCTTGAGAAANATAGAGCACCGCATAGCCGAGCAGAGAGGCAAGCGTCAGCCAGGCGGCGAGGGCGTTGGTGAACACCAGCAACAGGGCCATGCCCAGCAGCGCCAGGGCGAGGGCGAACAACAGCGCCGGCAGTGGCGCGACCCGCCCCTGGGCCAGCGGCCGCTTGTGGGTGCGGGCCATCAGCGCATCGATGCGCCGGTCCAGCACATGGTTGACCGCCGCAGCGCCCCCCGCGCACAGGGCAATCCCCAGGTTGCCGAACACCAGCACGCTCCAAGGTACCCCGGCACGGGTCGCCAGGAACATGCCCACCAGCGAGGTGATCAGCATCAGCACCACCACCTTGGGCTTGGTCAGCTCCAGATAGTCGCGCCAGCCTGCACGCTGCGCAGTTAGAAGCGTCGCCACGAGTCGTTCCTCAAGTGATGGGCCGCGCCCACGCCTGTCACCGGCGTCAGGCGCCAGCCCTGGCCCACGCGCACCTTGTCGACGACGCGGATACGGTAGTTGACCAGCACCATGCTCAGCAGCAACAGGGCGCCGCCTGCGTTATGCGCCACAGCCACCGCCAGAGGCAGGTGCAGCAGCACATTGCTGATGCCCAGGCCTACCTGCAGCGCCAGCACCAGCAGTACCAGGCGCTCCAACCCAGGCAAGCCACAGCGGTGCAGCTTCCAGCTGAGCATCAGCAGCACACCAGTGACCAGCAGCGCGCCCAGGCGGTGGCTGATGTGGATGGCCGTGCGCGCATCGCTGTCCAGTTGCCCGCCCAGGTAGTTGGGGCCGACGTGCTGGGTCAGGTGGAAACCGTTGCTGAAGTCCGCTGCCGGCCACCACTGGCCATGGCAGGTCGGCAAGTCTGTGCAGGCAACGGCCGCATAGTTGGAACTGACCCAGCCGCCCAAGGCAATCTGGCCGATCACCACCAGCAGCGCCAAGGCAGCAATCCGCCGCAAGCTCAGCGGTAATTTAGGTAACGGCGCAAAGGCCCGTGACAGGCGCAGCGACAGCAGGAACAACAAGGCCAGGGTAGTGAAGCCACCCAGCAGGTGTGCGGTGACGACCTGCGGCCACAGCTTGAGGGTCACTGTCCACATGCCGAATGCCGCCTGGGCCAGTACAACGCCTAGCAACAGCACCGGCAGGCGGTAGGGCTGGCCGTCGCGCGAATGCCGGCGCACGGCCTGGAAGGCGAGCAAGGCAATCACCAAGGCGAGCGTGCCGGCAAAGTAACGATGGACCATCTCGGCCCAGCCCTTGGCGACCTCCACCGGGTGCTCGGGGAAGTGCAGCTCGGCATGGGCCAGTTGCGCGTCGGTTTTCGGTACGCTGATGAAGCCATAGCAGCCAGGCCAGTCTGGGCAGCCCAGGCCAGCATGGGTCAGACGGGTATACGCACCGAGCAGTACGACCAGCAGTGCCAGCAGGGTGGCGAACACAGCGAGGCGGAATCCGGGTCTGGCCATGGCAGGGCTCCTAGCCGATGTTGGACAGCTTGAGCAGGTGGCGCAGGTCATCCAGTACATGCTTGCCACTGACCTTGCCGTCATAGCGCAGCACCAGGTTGCCGTGCGGGTCGACGATCCACAGCTGCGGCGCGGGGTCTCCTACCTTCTGAAGGTAGCGCTGTGTATCGAGTGGATAACGCTGCAGCTGTGGGTACTCGCGCCCCAGCAAGGCCTGGTAGCCGGCACTCAACGGTTGGGCAGCGGCCAGGGCATGGCTGGCACGGCTGGCGTCCCGGCCAAGGCCAATCTGGATCTGCCGCGCCAGGTAAACCAGGCGCTGGCAGTCTTCGGCACAGCTTTCTGGGGCGCTGACCAGCAGTTGCCAACGTGCGTCTTCGCCAGCGATGCCGATATCGCTGCGGCTCTGGCCATTGCCGATCATCGTCCCGTGATAGCTTCGGCCTTCCGGCACCCAGAACTTGAGCTTGTACATGCTGGTGGCCAGGATCATCGGGCCGAGCACCACCAGCAGAATCAGGATCAGCTGCAAACGCCCGCGGGCTCTGGGTTTGCGACGCTCAGGCAGGTCCAGTGGAGTGGTGGTGGCGGCCATGGCGGTTCTCCTTTTTGTTGTGCCAGCCAAAGTAGAGGTAGAGCAGCACCAGGGCGGTGGCCAGGGCGAACCATTGCACCGCATAACCCAGGTGTTTTTCCGGGCCCATGGCGACCACAGGCCAGTCCAAGCGGTAAGCCGCCGGGCCGGGTTGCAGGCGCAATTCATGGGCGAACCCTTCGCGCCGAAGCTGTTGCCACAGTTGTGCGGGGTTCACGGCCGTCAGCAGGTGCGGCCATTGGCCGCCAACGGGGTCGGGGTGCAATTGAAAGGTGTTGCCGGGCGCTACGTATACCGAGGCATCCAGGGCCAGAGCCTGCGCAGGGGTGTCGAAGGGCACCGGTACGCGGCGGTCGGGCCAGGGCAGCCACCCGCGGTTGACCAACAGCCACAAGCCGCTGGGTTGGTCGAGAAAGGGCTGCAGCAACTCGACGCCTGCCTGGCCGTCGCGCATGCGATTGTCCAGCAGCACGCTGTGCTCGGCATCGAAACGGCCGTAGAGGTGCACACGGCGGAAGGCGGTATCGTCGCTCGGCTGCAACTGGGCCGCGGAAAGCGGCGCGTCGACGCTGCGCTCGGCATGGCTGGCCAGCAATGCGCGCTTTTCGTCGGCTCGGCCCAATTGCCAGCAGCCAAGGGCAATCAACCCCGGCAGTAGCGCAAGCACTACCAGGGTGGGTACCCAGCCCGGGCGAAACGGGCTCACGGGTGCCTCGCTATACTTATCCACATCACCGCATCCCCCTGGAGAAACGCCATGCTCAAGGCCGCGATCGTCATGATGCTGTTGGCCACCATTGCCAGCCTGTTCAGCGGCCTGGTGTTTCTGGTCAAGGACGATGAAAACTCGACCCGCCTGCTCAAGGCACTGACCGTGCGTGTCACCTTGGCCTGCCTGACCATCGCGCTGGTTGCTTATGGCCTCATCAGTGGCCAGCTGGTCTCCCACGCTCCTTTTTAAGCCTCTCTGCACCACAAGGGCTGCGTCGCCCTTCACAGCACATACACAAAGATGAACAGCCCGACCCACACCACATCGACGAAGTGCCAATACCAGCTTGCCGCCTCGAAGCCGAAGTGTTTGTCCGGGTTGAAGTGCCCACGCAGGATGCGCACGAACATCACGATCAAAATGATCGTGCCCAAGGTCACGTGGGCACCGTGGAAGCCTGTGAGCATGAAGAAGGTTGCGCCGTAGATCCCCGAGCCCAGCGTCAGGCCCAACTTGGTGTAGGCCTCGAAGTATTCGTAGGCCTGCAGCGCGATGAAGCTCAACCCCAGCAGGATGGTGATTGCCATCCACAGCTTCAGCGCCCCACGGTGGTCACGTCGCAGTGCATGGTGGGCGATGGTGATGGTCACGCTCGAGCTGACCAGCAAAATGGTGTTGATCAAAGGCAGGTGCCAAGGGTCGATGACGTCCTTGGCCGGCGGGAACAGCTTGGGGTCCGGGGTATTGAGCAGGGGCCAGGTGAATTCGAAACTGGGCCACAGCATGTGTGCGACCCCCTTGTCGCCTTCACCACCGAGCCATGGCCCGGCCAGTACCCGCACGTAGAACAACGCGCCAAAGAAGGCCAGGAAGAACATCACCTCGGAGAAGATGAACCAGCTCATGCCCCAGCGGAACGAGCGGTCCAGCTGCGCGCTATACAGCCCGGCGTGGCTTTCCTTAACGACCGCCCCGAACCAGCCGAACAGCATGTAGGCCAGCAGCAGGGCACCGACGAAGAAAATCAGCGGCCCATGGGAGTCGGGGTGGCCAGCCTTGAGGTCGTTGAACCACGTGCCAAGGCCGTACACCGTGACGAACATGCCGATGGTGGCAATGATCGGCCACTTGCTCTGCGCAGGGACATAGTAGTGTTCATGACTTGCCATTGCTGTTCTCCTTCCCTTAACGGGCGCCATGAACGTCCTGGGGCGCGACATGCGCGACCGGCGGGTGGCGAGCGGTGATGTCGAACAAGGTGTAGGCCAGTGTCAGGTGCTTCACGCTGGCCGGCAGGTCCCGGTCGACGATGAAGCGCACAGGCATCTCGATACGTTCGCCGGGCTGCAGCACCTGCTGGGTAAAGCAGAAGCACTCGGTCTTGTGGAAATACGCCGCGGCCTCGGCCGGTGTGATGCTGGGTACGGCCTGGGCGCTCATCGGCCGGTCAGTGGTGTTGTGAGCCACGAAGATCATCTGGTTGACGGCCCCCGGGTTGACCGCGAGCTGGTCGGCAGTGGCATAGAAGTCCCAGACCATGTCGCCGGCATTGGTCGACATGAACTGCACCCGCACCGAACGCGTCGGATCGCTGACCTGGCTACCCTCATACTGCCCGCCGGTCTTGCCATTGATGCCGAAGGCCCTGCACATGACGTCGTAGATCGGCACCAGGGCAAAGCCGAAGGCGAACATCACCACCGTCAGCATCAGCAGGCGCAGCACCAGACGTTTGAGCGGTTGGCCGGTCATGGGCGGTTACCTATTTCACATCCGGTGGCGTCTGGAAGGTGTGATACGGCGCCGGCGAAGGGACCGACCACTCAAGGCCCTCTGCACCATCCCAGGGTTTGGCCGGGGCCGGCGCGCCGCCGCGAATGCACTTGATGACGATGAACAGGAAGAAGATCTGCGTGGCACCAAACATGAACGCACCGACCGATGACACCATGTTGAAGTCGGCGAACTGCAGGTTGTAGTCAGGAATGCGCCGCGGCATGCCGGCCAAGCCAACGAAGTGCATGGGGAAGAAGGCCAGGTTCATGCCGATGAACGACAGCCAGAAATGCAGCTTGCCGAGGGTTTCGTCGTACATGTGGCCGGTCCACTTCGGCAGCCAGTAATAGGCCGAGGCGAAGATGCCGAAGATCGCCCCAGGCACCAGCACGTAATGGAAGTGCGCCACCACGAAGTAGGTGTCGTGGTACTGGAAGTCTGCCGGCGCGATGGCCAGCATCAGCCCGGAGAACCCACCGATGGTGAACAATATGACGAAGGCGATGGCGAACAGCATCGGCGTCTCGAAGGTCAGTGAGCCTTCCCACATGGTGCTGACCCAGTTGAACACCTTCACCCCGGTGGGCACGGCAATGAGCATGGTCGCGTACATGAAGAACAACTCACCCACCACCGGGATGCCGACCACGAACATGTGGTGCGCCCAGACGATGAACGACAGGAAGGCGATCGCACCCGTGGCATAGACCATCGAGGTGTAGCCGAACAGCGGCTTGCGCGAGAACGCCGGGATGATCGAGCTGACCGCGCCGAAGGCCGGCAGGATCATGATGTACACCTCTGGGTGGCCGAAGAACCAGAACACATGCTGGAACAGCACCGGGTCACCGCCACCGGCGGCACTGAAGAAGCTGGTGCCAAAGTGGATATCCATCAGCATCATGGTCACCACACCGGCCAGCACCGGCATCACCGCGATCAGCAGGAAGGCAGTGATCAGCCAGGTCCAGACGAACAGCGGCATTTTCATCAGGGTCATGCCCGGTGCGCGCAGGTTGAGAATGGTGGCGATGACGTTGATGGCCCCCATGATCGAACTGATACCCATCAAGTGGATGGCAAAGATGAAGAAGGTCACGCTGGCGGGGGCATAGGTGGTCGATAGCGGGGCGTAGAAGGTCCAGCCAAAGTTCGGCCCGCCACCAGGGCTGAACAGGGTCGATACCAGCATCAGAAACGCTGCCGGCAGCAGCCAGAAACTGAAGTTGTTCATCCGCGGCAGGGCCATGTCCGGCGCGCCGATCATCAGCGGGATCATCCAGTTGGCCAAGCCGACGAAGGCCGGCATCACTGCGCCGAACACCATGATCAGGCCGTGCATGGTGGTCATCTGGTTGAAAAATGCCGGCTCGACGATCTGCAGCCCGGGCTGGAACAGTTCGGCGCGTATCACCATGGCGAACGAGCCGCCAAGGAGGAACATGATGAAGCTGAACCACAGGTACATCGTGCCGATGTCCTTGTGGTTGGTGGTCAGCACCCAGCGCATCAGGCCCTTTGCCGGGCCGTGGGCATGCTCATGGCCGTGGGCGTGGTCGTCGATCACTGCACTCATGTCCTGTCTCCTGCAGCCCACTGACTGCCGCGAGTAACCCGGTTCATTGCGCTTGTGCCTGCTTGAGCGCCAGCACGTCCTTCGGTGTGACCATGTCGCCTTTGTCATTGCCCCAGGCGTTGCGCTCGTAGGTGACCACGGCGGCGATATCGACCTCAGACAGCTGCTTGCCGAAGGCCGCCATGGAGGTGCCGGGCTTGCCATGGAAGACGATGTTCAGGTGGGCCTCTATGGGGCCGGTGGCGATCTTCGAGCCCTTGAGAGCCGGGAACATCGGCGGCAAGCCCTGGCCTTCGGCCTGGTGACAGGCCACGCAGGTGGTGTGGTAAACCTTGTCGCCGCGCGCGACCAACTCTTCAAGGGTCCATTCCTTGCTGGTCAGCTCCTTGAGTTTGGCCGCCTCGGCCTTGCGCTCGCCGAGCCAGGTGTCGTAGTCGGCCTTGGACTTGACCTCCACCACCACCGGCATGAAACCGTGGTCCTTGCCACACAGTTCGGTGCATTGGCCGCGATAGATGCCGGGCTTCTCGACGCGCGTCCAGGCTTCATTGACAAAGCCTGGGATGGCGTCACGCTTGACCGCGAAAGCCGGTACCCACCAGGAATGGATGACGTCGGCGGCCGTCACCAGAAAGCGCACTTTCGCCCCTACCGGCAGCACCAGCGGCTGGTCGACCTCAAGCAGGTAGTGCTCATCCTTGGGCGCCTTGTTCTGGATCTGGTCGGCAGGGGTGGCCAGGTTGCTGAAAAACTCCACGTCCTGGCCCAGGTATTTGTAGTGCCATTTCCACTGGTAGCCCGTAACCTGGATATCAATGTCCGATTCGCTGGCGTCGTAGATATCGATCAGGGTCTTGGTGGCGGGGATGGCCATGGCCACCAAGATGAGCAAGGGGACCACGGTCCACAGGATTTCCACCCAGGTGTGCTCGTGAAAATGCGCAGCTTGCTGGCCGGTGGAACGGCGGTGGATGACCATGGACCAGAACATCGCGCCGAACACCACGACGCCGATGATCACGCAGATCCAGAAGATGGTCATGTGCAGGTCGAACACGGCGTTGGAGACTTCCGTCGCCCCCGGCGCCATGTTCACGGTCCAGGCGGCGTTGGCCTGACCTAAAACCAACCACAACAGGAGGCCCATCCAGACTGGTGGATGTCGCATCATTGCGGGTTCCCCTTCTAATTCTTGTTGTCCCGGAGGCATGGCCTGCGGCAAGAGGGAACGGCGGTCAAGACTGCCTGGCTTCGACGACCGAGCCCCTGCGAAAAGCAGTCGGGCCTCATCAGCGAATCACGTTCAACCCGAGTATAGACAGCGACCAATGGCACGCAACGACGCAGGTGAAATGATCTTCATGAAATCGTGAAATCGCCTGCAAGGCCTGCTCTAGACGCTAAGTGGCATAATGGTGGCATCTGCATATACCCAACAGCGCACACGTTTGCGCGATTTATAACAAATGCGTCTTAGGTATTCTGTATACCGAGCTAATTTAGTGTCTTCCGTTTGAAACGTATTGTCCCTGGAGTTGTCATGAACATCGCTGCTGTACGCGAGCAAATAAGCCAAGCCCACGATCACGAACGCCACACCGGCCAACTGAAAGAGCGTCTCGAGCTGCAACTGCCCCACCTGCACCCCTCGATCCAACTGCCTGAGCAGGACGCCCAGGGTACTTTGGCGCGCTTCGTCAGCGCCTATATCGACCAGGTGCCGGAGTTGCTGGAGGCTGCCCACGCGGTGGCGCTCGAGGCCGGTATCGAGTCGCAGATCAAACCTGTACTGAAGATCGCCGAAGCCTATTTCCTGCAGCCGCCGAGCGTGATGCAAGGGCACGTGGGCCTGGACTGCCTGCTGGATGAAGCCTACCTGGCGCACCGTCTGGTGGAGGAGGTGAACGACCTTTATATCCGCCACTTCCAGCAACCACTGATCCCATTCGATACCACCATGGCCAACTTGATTGCCCATCAACTGATCGGAGAGACCTTCGCCAACCAGCTCGATGAGGTGGTGCACCACTCGGTGGATGAAATGCTCAACGAGGAAAGTTTTGCTACCGAATCCGTAGAAGCCTACCGGGAAACCTTGAGCAGCCCGAAGACTGGCGAGGCCTGGAAACGCTGGCCATGCCTGTCGCGCCAGCTGGGTGTCGAACTGGGCCAGCCGGCCTGAGCGCTGCCAGCAGCCCCATGGGAACAGGCTCCAACTGATCGGCTGTACCGCGCACGGATAGATTCTTCCCGCCCCCTATCGGGTAGGCATTGACCTAACAAGGCGAGGAAGAACCATGAGCATCAAATGGAACAGGCTTTACACGGACCTGTTACGCGGCAGCCGCTCCACCCTTTGGGGCAACTGGGCCCTCAACCCGGTCATCAAACCCGGTGCAGTAGGCATCATCGACCCGGCTTCCGGCGATTTCACCCTGGTCAACGAAGCGTTGCCCACCGTGCAGATTTCCAATGTTCAGCAAGGGCGCCGCTGGGCCATCAGCTCCAAGGATGTATCCCGCAGGGAGACCAAGGCCAATGTTTCAGGGACGGTGATCGACCCTGCCACCGGCGCTCAGGTCAAGCCAGACCTGACGCTAGAGTGGAACTTCGGTAAAGAGGAGTCGATCGCTTCGGAGTTTGCCCTTCATGGTGAGCAACGTCTGAGTGACCTGGCCTTGATCCACGACCAGTACGATTGGCTATATGCACAGGCCGAGAAAGTCGGCATGGCCAGCAATGGCAGGATTGCAGAAGGTTTTGGCGTGGTAACGAGCGTCATTCTGGCCAGTAGCGGCGTGAATGCCGGGGCCAAGAGCAAGAATGCCAAATTCGCCCTTTCGGGTTCAGCCAGCGGCCTGAACACCTTGCTGGGCGAAGACGGTATTTCAGGCAAAGGTGGGGCAACGTTCATTTCCATCCGCGATACCGCTTCGGTGGAATCGCACACGCTGCCTGCGCAAGATGGCCAGGTTGCGACCATCCCGCTGCCTGTGGCCTACAGCTTTGCCTCTTTTGGCCCCGACAGGATGATCATTCCGATCTGGGTGCGCAAAGTTGGCAGCTTGCAACTGCATGTCGACAGCAAGGCCACTTCCGCCACCACCTACATCACCAAAGTATCGATTGCCTATGATCTGCCAGGTGAACGCCGCACCACGATTGGCCCGATGACCATTACCGGCGGCCTGTCGCATAACTTCACCATTCCGCTCGGCGCCAGGAACCTCGACTTCAGCGCCGAATTCGTCAACCTGGGCGACAATCAAACACTCAAAAGGTATTGGGCGACACCGCTCAGCCAGTGGGTTGGCGGCAGCCGGACCATCAACCTGTATGGTACGTGGCCCGGCTCGCCCTCCATGCGTGTCGTCGAGGAAGACTGACCTCAACATTCTGCCGCAGTGCGCAAGCCCCCCTCGATACGCCGCTTGAGCCCACGCGGCTCGATGAGCAGGCGTGAACCGGCGCTGCGCTGAGTACGCCCCCAGTCTTCCAATAACTCCAGCACCGAGTGGTCTATGTAACTCAGGTTGGCCAGCGGTACGTGCAGCTGAGTGCCAGGGGGCACCGTTTCCAGCACCTGGGTCAGTGCCGGCACCTTGAGAAAGGTGGCGGCGCCGGTGAGCCGCAGCTCCATGTGCCCAGGCCGGTCCAGGCTGAGCAGGTTGATCTTCAGGCGGGCCGCTTTGAGTGCCAGCTTCAGCAGCGTCAGGGCAAAGCCCAGCAGTACACCGGTCAGCAGGTCCGTGAAGATGATCGCCAGCGCGGTAGCTGCATAGGTGAACATGGGCATGCGACCGTAGCGGCCAAGCCCACGAAAGGCCTTGAAGTCCACCAACTTGATACCGGTGTAAACCAGCACGCCCGCCAGGCTTGCCACCGGGATCTGCTGCAGCACACTGCTCAAGACCACCACGAAAGCCAACAGCCACAAGCCGTGGAGGATCGCCGATGCACGGGTTTGCGCGCCTGCCTGCACATTGGCCGAACTGCGGACGATCACTCCGGTCATCGGCAGCGCGCCCAATACACCGCATAGCATGTTGCCGATACCCTGCGCGGAAAGTTCACGGTCGAAGTCCGAGCGCTGGCCGCTGTGCATGCGGTCCACCGCCGCGGCAGACAACAGCGTTTCGGCACTGGCGATGAAAGCCAGGGCGAAGGCGGCCACCAGCAAGGTCGGATCAGCCAGTTGCAGCAAATCTTCGGGGCGCAGCCAGTCGATGGCCTCGGTCAAGTCTGCCGGCACCTGCACGCGATTGACGGGCAGTGCCAGCCACATGCTGACCAACGTCATGCCCGCCACACCGAGCAAGGCCCCAGGTACGAACCGCAGACGCTGTGGCCGCAAGCGTTCCCAACCCCACATCACGGCGATGGTCCCCACACCGAGCAGGCCGGCCTGCCAGCCACTGCCGGCACTTTCAAAGGGCAGGGCGCTAGCCACTGTAGCGGGGAACCCGATCAGGTTCTGCAAGCCCGAAGGTTGCGGCGCGGTGTCGAACATCACATGCACCTGTGACAGCACGATCAGCACACCGATACCTGCCAGCATGCCGTACACCACCGCCGGGGCGGTGACGCGGAACCAGCAGCCCAGGCGCAAACGCCCGGCCAGCAATTGCAACAAACCCGCCAGCAGCAGGATCGGCCCGAGCATCGCCACGCCGTGTTGGCGCACCAGTTCGAACACCAGCACGGCCAAGCCCGCGGCAGGGCCACTGACCTGCAGTGGCGAACCGGCCAGAAAGCCCACCACGATACCGCCGATGATGCCGGTTATCAGGCCTTTGGCAGGAGGCATGCCCGAAGCGATCGCAATGCCCATGCACAAGGGCAGGGCCACCAGGAAGACCACAACCGACGCCAGCAACTCTCGCGGCAAGGCCGCTTTCAACTGTGTAATGTTCACCGTGTTTCTCCTTTCTCTGTCACATGGCCTTTCCTCTGGCCATGGGCACGTTTGGCCCCTGACAAACGCGCAGGCGCGGGCCGCCAGCGAGCATGCCGGCAGGGCAGTCAGGGAATTCAAGGCAGCCGAAGGCCGCGCCACACCCCTGCGGGGTGCAGCCGGCTATCAAGGTTCTAGCGGTGGATGGGTCGCTTAGTAGCGGCCTCTCGGAGTCGCGCAGGGCACCGGCTCACCGGCGGCCAGGGGCATGAAGCTGTCGCTGGCGGCATCGTAGGCTTCGATCCGGCTGGTCTCGATGTCATAGACCCAACCATGGATGTACAGCTCGCCAGCCGCAAGGCGCGACGCCACCGACGGGTGGGTGCGCAGGTGGTGCAACTGGGCAATGACGTTTTCGCGGGTCAGCACCTGCATGGTTTCATGCTCGCTGCCGCAGGAGCAGTTGTTCTCGACCACGGTGCGTGCCACTTCGGCATGACGCAGCCAGGCGGAAACGGTCGGCATCTTGGCCAGCGATTGCGGGTTGAGTACCGCACGCATCGCGCCGCAGTCGGAGTGGCCACAGATGATGATGTGGTGCACGCCCAGCGCCGACACGGCGTACTCGATGGCGCTGGAAACGCCGCCGTTCATCTGGCCATATGGCGGTACCACGTTGCCAACGTTACGGGTCACGAACAGGTCGCCTGGCGAGCTCTGGGTGATCAGCTCGGGGACGATACGCGAGTCGGCACAGGTGATGAACATGGCGCGCGGCGTTTGCGCGGTGGCGAGCTTCTTGAACAGCTCTTGCTGCTCGGGGAAGACGTCATGGTGGAAACGCAGGAAGCCGTCGACGATGTGCTTGAGGGCGGCATCGGCGCTCTCCGCGGGGGCCTGCGGAACGACCTTGGATGGGTCCTTGACGGGCATGATTCATCCTCTTGACGGTGAGTTGGTAAATCCATTTTACCGGTGAAAGATTCTGGCTATGCGAGGAATTAGATGACACGCACAGGCCATAGATCACAGTCTTCGTGGACTGGTTTCCTACGCTAGCGGGGAAAACTTAACTGAAACTTAATTCGGAGGCTCTAGAACGGGTGTTCCAGATAGATAAGGCGGGAATTGAATAATAGCAAAAACACATCAAATGCCAAGAGCCCTGAATAAGATTATGTGCTTGGATTAGTTGCATTGAGGGTCAAAACAATGCCATTTGCCCACCGGGGGGACAGAACGCCGAACAATCCAGCATTTGCCCCTCCCGCCCCTCCAAACCCAGCTTGCGCATGGCCTTGGCAAAGCGTTGCGCCAGCAGCTCTGCGAAAATGCCCTCACCACGCATGCGCGCACCGAAGCGGCTGTCATACAGCTCGCCACCCCGGCTCTGGCGAATCAGGCTCAACACATGGCTGGCGCGCTGCGGGTAATGGTCCTGCAGCCACTGCTCGAACAGCGGTGCCACTTCCAGCGGCAGGCGCAACATCATGTAGGCTGCGTTCTGCGCGCCAGCCTCCTTGGCGGCGTCCAAAAGGTGCTCCAGTTCGCTGTCGTTGATCATGGGAATCATCGGCGAACACAACACGCCCACCGGCACACCCGCCTCGCGCAGCACCCGGATTGCCCGCAACCTGGCCTTGGGCGAGGCCGCACGCGGCTCGAGCACCCGCTTGAGGCCGTCGTCCAGCGTGGTCAGGCTGATCATCACCCGCACCAACCGCTGGCTGGCCATTTCGGCCAGCAAATCCAGGTCACGCAATACCAGCGAACCTTTGGTGACGATGGTCACCGGGTGGCGAAAACGCAACAGCACTTGCAGCAAGCGCCGGGTCAATAGGTGCTCACGTTCGATCGGCTGGTAGGGGTCTGTGTTGGCACCCAGGTTGATGGGGGCGCACACATAGCCCGGCTTGCTCAGTTGCTCGGCAAGCACCTCGGCGGCGTTGGTCTTGGCGATCAGTTTGGTTTCGAAATCCAACCCTGGGGACAAGTCCCAATAGGCGTGCGAGGGGCGGGCATAGCAGTAGATGCAACCATGCTCGCAGCCTCGGTAGGGATTGATGGAGCGATCGAAGGGCAGGTCGGGTGAGGTGTTGCGGCTGATGATCGTCTTGGCCGTTTCAGCCCGCACCTCGGTGCCTTGGGTCAATGGAACCTCCTGATGCCAGCCGTCATCCTCAGCCACCGAATGGCTCGGGGCAAAGCGGTTGTGTGGATTATGCGCCGTCCCACGGCCTTTCTGTGGTGCTGGAGGATTCATCGCCAAGCCCTATGCTGTACATATGAACAGTATAGGGGCAAGGCTCATCTTGCCAGCACCTCCGGTCAGGCCAGCCCGTGCCAACTCAGGTAGGGGGCAAGGCTTGGGGCGCGCCCAAGGAAGGCTTCAAGGCCCTCGCGCAGTGGCCGCGAAGCGCCAGGCTCGAACAATGCCTGCGCAAGCGCCTGGCCCGTTGCGCGGTCAAGCAAACCGTTCGTTTCAAAACGGGTAAACAGGTCAAACGCGTGCACATCGGCCCACAGGTAAGCGTAATAGCCAGCATCGTATCCGCTGACCAGATGGTCGAAGGCATGCGCGGGGTGCTCGAAATCTGCCAATGGCCAATAGCCGCATCGCTCCCGGGCATCGTCGAGCCGCTGCTCGAGCGTTCTGCCGTCATACGGCGTGCCGTGCAGGTCCAGGTCGAACAGCGCCAGGCTCAGGTCGCGGCCAATTTCCTCGATCCCCTGCTGCTTGAACTGTTTCAGGTACGCTGCAGCGCCAGCCGTGCTCAGCCTACTGCCAGACTGGTCCGGCACGGCGATGCTGGCCAGGTAGCCTGCATCCCACACCCAGCGCTCCACCAACTTGCCGAACAGTTCCATGCCATCGGTGCCCAGTTCCGAAACATTGGACATGGCATTGTTGCTGGTGCGGACCAGCAAGTGATGCAAGGCATGGCCAAACTCGTGATAAAGCTTGCGCAATGCCAGGTGGTCCAAAAGCGGCTCACTCTCGCCCAGCGCTGCGGGGATGTCACTGTTCACCACCACCACCGCTGCATGGTAGATACCCTCGGCATCAATACGCCGGTTGCGCACATACGTGGTGAACACGGCGTCAGCCTGTTTCCCGGCGTGTTGCACGGCGTCCAGATAGAACAGGCCGATAGGCGCGTGGTCTTGCCAGACCTCAAAGGTCTGCACGCTGGCATCCCAGGCAGGCATTCGGGCTGGACGCAGCTCAAGCCCAAACAGCTGCTGCGCCAGCCGGGCCAGTGCAGTGACCACGGCACTCAAGGGGAAGTGCTCGCGAAACACCTCACTCGGTTGCGCATGCGTCGGCAATGCCTGCAGGTGAATGACATCCCAAGGCTGCACGCGCGTGAGGCCCTGCACGAGCGCCTTCTGCCCAATGCCCTCACGCCATTGTTGCAGGGCGGGTTGTACGCTGGCTGCGAGGGTTTGCAGAAAACCCCGAACAGCGCTGACCGAGCCGGCACTTTTGGTACTCAGGCTCAGCTCGAGGTGGCTGGCAAAGCCGAGCAGGCGGGCTTTGTCATCCAGCAGTTCGGCCAAACGCTGCAAACGCGTACCGTTGTCCTCCTGCAGGTCATTATCGACCCCACGGGTGTGGAAGGCGCGGTAGAGCTTTTCGCGCAGGGGGCGGTGCTTCGCTTGCCGAAGCACCGCCTCGGTTGGGGCGCTTTCACAGGCAACCAGCCAACCTTGCAAACCAGCCTCGCTGGCCCGGGCGGCCAGCTCATCTCGCAACCGTTGCAAAAGACCAATCAGTTCGCCCTCGTCCTCGATCAGCAACCCCGGCCGGTCGATATCGCGCACAAAGGCCTCCCGCAACGTACCGATCTGCGCTTGCAGCTCGGCGAGGCGGGCTTTGTCGTGTTCGTCCAACGCTGCGCCACTGGTTGCAAACCTGTCGAGATGCCAGCGCAAGGTAGCGCGCTTCATCGCGGCCAGGTTGATGCCGATGTCACTGCGCGCCAACCGTTCATACAAGGCATGCAGCCTGCTGTCGGTATCTTTCTGCTCGAAACGCGCAACTGTTCTGCCATAGAACCCCAGAATGGATTCGGCCCAGTCCTGGTCCCGGCCCACGAGCGGGATGACGGTATACAACGTGCCCGACAACTGCGCGTCCAGCTCATCCACGGCGAGCACCAGGTCGTCCCAGGTGGGCTGTGCCTGCTGTCGTTCGATGATGCGCGCGATACCTTGCTCATGCGCCGAAAGCACATGGTCGAAAGCAGCGGCCATGTTTTCCAGGGTTATCGAAGGGAAATCAATAGGGGCGTTGCTGTTTTGCAGGAGGGGGTTGTTCATGGTGCATCGCCTTGCTCAGGTTCATGAGCGGGCGAGCATGCCTGCCTGGCGGAGCGGTAGAGGCTTGAATATCTACCACCCCGACGCAGGCGGGCAGGCCTTACTCGGCCGGTTTCTTGAGCTTCGGGTTGGGGAAGAACTGCACCGTCTGCACCTTGGCCGGCGCCGCCTTGGGCGCCAGGTGGTTGACCCGCGTCCCAAGTTCCTTGGGTACCGACAGGCCCTGTTCATTCAAGGTGTCGGTGAAGCCGCAGGCTACGCACTCACGGTGCGGCACGTCGTCTTCGCTCCACATCATCAGCTTGTCCGGCTCACTGCACGCCGGGCAGACCGCCCCGGCGATGAAGCGCTTCTTGGTCTTGTTCACAGCTACCTCGCTCATGCCGCCGCGTCCTCACTCAGCCCACAGTGGCGCAGCAATGCATCGATGGAAGGCTCACGGCCACGGAAGTCGACGAACAGCACCATCGGCTCGCGCGAACCGCCACGGGCCAGAATGGCCTCGCGGAAGGCGCGGCCTGTCTCGGCGTTGAGCACGCCTTCTTCCTCGAACCGTGAGAAGGCATCAGCCGACAGTACTTCGGCCCATTTGTAGCTGTAGTAGCCCGCCGCGTAACCGCCAGCGAAGATGTGCGCAAAGCTGTTCGGGAAGCGGTTGTACGCCGGTGGGCGCATGACCGTCACCTCGTCGCGCACGCCTTCAAGCACCTGCAGCACACTACGACCGTCGCCGTGGCTGGCGTGCAGCTCGAAGTCGAACAGCGAGAACTCCAGCTGGCGCACCATCATCATGCCGGACTGGAAGTTCTTCGCCGCCAGCATCTTGTCCAGCAGGTCCTGGGGCAGGGCAGCCCCCGTTTCGTAATGGCCGGAGATCAGTGCCAGGCCTTCCGGCTCCCAGCACCAGTTTTCCATGAACTGGCTCGGCAACTCGACCGCATCCCAAGCCACGCCATTGATGCCAGACACGCCAGCATGCTCGATACGGGTCAGCAGGTGGTGCAGGCCGTGGCCGAATTCGTGGAACAGGGTCGTGACTTCGTCGTGGGTCAGCAACGCAGGCTTGCCAGGCGCAGCGGGCGTGAAGTTGCACACCAGATTGGCCACCGGGCTTTGCAGCTCACCACCAGCGGTACGGCGACGGTCGCGGGCACCATCCATCCAGGCACCGCCACGCTTGTTGGCGCGGGCATAGAGGTCGAAGAAGAAGCGGCCGACGTGCTGGCCGTTTTCCTTGATTTCGAACAGGCGTACGTCCGGGTGCCAGCTGTCGAAACCCTTGAGCTCGGCGATTTCGATGCCGTACAGGCGCTGGACGATGCTGAACAGGCCGGACAGCACCTTGTCGATCGGGAAGTAGGCGCGCAGGGTTTCCTGGGACACGCTGTAGCGCTGCTCGCGCAGCTTCTCACCGAAGTAACCGGCGTCCCAACTGGCCAGCTCGGGGCAACCTTGCTCGGCGGCATAGGCCTTGAGCTGCGCCAGGTCCTGGGCGGCAAACGGCCTGGAACGCTTGGCCAGGTCGCGCAGGAAGCTCAGCACCTGGTCGCTGGACTCAGCCATCTTGGTGGCCAGGCTCAGCTCGGCGTAGTTCTTGTAGCCCAGCAGCCCGGCCAGTTCCTGGCGCAGGTCGAGGATCTCGCGCATCACCGGGCCGTTGTCGAACTGGCCGGCATTCGGGCCCTGGTCGGAGGCGCGGGTGCAGTAGGCCGCGTACAGCTCTTCACGCAGGGCGCGGTCACTGGCGTAGGTCATCACCGCATAGTAGCTGGGGAATTCCAGGGTGATCAGCCAGCCATCGAGGCCTTTGGCCTGGGCGGCAGCAGCCATCTGCGCCTTTGCCGAATCGGTCAGGCCGGCAAGCGCGGCTTCGTCGGTAACGTGCTTGGTCCAGGCCTGGGTGGCGTCGAGCAGTTGGTTGGAGAAACGGCTGCCCAACTCGCTGAGCTTGCTCTGCACCTCGGCGTAACGCTGCTGCTGGGCGGGTGGCAGGTCGATGCCCGACAGGCGGAAGTCACGCAGTGCATGCTCGAGGATGGTTTTTTGCGCCACATCGAAACCTGCGGCCTCAGGGCTGTTGGCCAGTGCCTCATAGGCCTCGAACAGCGTACGGTTCTGGCCCAGTTCGGTAGAGTAGGCACTGAGCGCCGGCAGGCAGGACTCGTAGGCCTCACGCAGCTCTTTGCTGTTGCACACCGCATTGAGGTGGCTGACCGGGCTCCAGGCAGCGCCCAAGCGGTCATTGAGCTCGTCCATGGCCAGCACCAGGCCGGCCCAGGTGGGGTTCTTGCCTTGCTTTTCGAGGATCTGGGCAATGGCTTTACGGTTATCGGCCAGGATCTCTTCGATCGCCGGCAGCACGTGTTCGGCACGGATCGCCGAGAAGGGCGGCAGATCATAAGACTGCAGAAGCGGGTTGTTCGCACTCACGGTTTGGCTACCTTGGCAGAAGAAACACTGCCCCATCTTAATTACAATCGACGCCGACCGCAGCAGGCAGCCTGCCTATCGGCACAGATGAGAGACCCTATCATGGCCATTCGTAGCTTCCAGCAACACACTCCGAAAGTTGGGCCACGGGCCTTCGTCGACCGTTCGGCAGTGGTTCTGGGTGACGTGGAAATCGGTGAAGACAGCTCTGTATGGCCTTTGACGGTGATTCGCGGCGACATGCACCGCATCCGCATCGGTGCAAGGACCAGCGTGCAGGACGCCAGTGTGCTGCACATTACCCACGCCGGCCCGTTCAACCCGGACGGCTTCCCGCTGATCATCGGCGACGAAGTGACCATCGGCCACAAAGTCATGCTGCATGGCTGTACCCTGGGCAACCGCATTCTGGTCGGGATGGGCAGCACGATCATGGATGGCGCCATCGTCGAAGACGAGGTGATCATCGGTGCCGGTAGCCTGGTGCCGCCCGGCAAGCGCCTGGAGAGCGGCTACCTGTATGTGGGCAGCCCGGTAAAGCAGGCACGGCCACTGACCGACAAGGAACGCGCCTTTTTCCCTTACAGCGCCGGTAACTACGTGAAGCTCAAGGACCAGCACCTGGCCGAAGGCTACGACCGCCCGGAATGAACCTGACTACCGAGACCACCATGCACCAGCAGAATATCCTTTTCGACCTTGACGGCACCCTGACCGACCCGCGCCTGGGCATTACCCGTTCGATCCAGTACGCCCTGGCCAAACTGGGCATCGACGAGCCGGACCTAGCGCGCCTCGAGCACTTCATCGGCCCACCCCTGCTACAGGCCTTCATGCAGTTCTACAGCTTCGATGAAGCCAAGGCGTGGGAGGCGGTGAATTTTTACCGGGAACGCTTCCGTGTCACCGGCCTTTACGAAAACCTGGTCTTCGAAGGTGTGCCGGAATTGCTCCAGGCCCTGAACGGTCAGGGCCGCACGCTTTACATCGCGACGTCCAAGCCCTGGGAGTTCGCCCGTGAGATCGCCAGGCACTTCGCCTTCGATCATCACTTCAAGGTGATTTACGGCAGCGAACTGGACGGCACCCGCACCAACAAGGTCGAGCTGATTCGCCACCTGCTGGACGAGGAAGGGCTGGACCCGGCGCAGACCCTGATGATCGGCGACCGCAAGCACGACCTGATCGGGGCGCGCAGCAATGGGTTGCAGGCAGTGGCAGTGGGGTATGGGTTCGGCAGCGAAGAAGAGCTGAAGGCCCACACGCCTGAATTCCACTACGCCACCTTGGCTGAGATGCATCAGGCGTTCATCAAGGCCTGAGCGCGTATGTAAGGGCCGGCTTGCCGGCGATGGGCCGCAAAGCGGCCCCCAGCGCTCACTGACTGGCCACCAATCGAGCCAACACCGCCTTGCGCTGCTCGGCCGGCAACCGTCCTAACGCTTCTACCTTCCGATAGAAGCGTACCCAATCCCCCCCAGCCTCGCGAAACACCGCCGCAAACGCCGGCACCCATTGGTCATACAGCCCAAACGGCAATAGCTTGGCATTGCTCATCGGCCCATACATCCAGGCGTCATAACGCTTGTCCCCAGCCCATTGGCTATCTCGAACCTGGCGATAATCGCGCCTCAACCGGTCGAATTCTGCCTGTTTGGCCGCACGTTTGTGCGCATCATCCAGCGGCCCGGCATAGAGCGCCTGCAGCCGCTCGCGGCTGGCCAGAATCAGCCGTATGAACTGGTCACGCTGCAGGCCCTGCTCACCCTGAGTCGCTTCAAGCCCACGAGCGGCGCGCCATTGCCGCGTTCCTTCCTGCTCGACGAACGTGGCGAAGGACTCGTTGAACTCCGTGTCGTCCTGCACATAGACGCGCTGATGCGCCAATTCGTGGAAGATCAACGTGGCCAGGCGCTCATCACCCCAGCCGACCATCGACGACAGGATCGGGTCGTCGAACCAGCCAAGCGTCGAATACGCCTCGACGCCGCTCACATAGACATCCATGCCCGCCTGGCGCATCACCGCCGCCGCGCCGCGGGCCGCGCCCTGTTGGTAATAACCGCGGTAAGCGACGCAACCGGCAACAGGGAAACAGTGCGTCACCGGTTGCAGCGAGAGCTCAGGCGTAGCAAACACATTCCACACCACATAGGGCCGCCCAAGGTCGGCATACACCCGATAGCTGCCGTTGTCCGGCAGGCCCAGTCGTTTGCTGGCGAACAGCCGCGCCTGCTCGGCGTGTTGCAGACGGGCCCGCAACTGCGGGCTGGTGGCCGGGTCGGCGAGTACCCGCTCCACTGGCTGACGCGCACGCAACAGTTGCCACTGGCCATCGGCCAACTGGCCGTAATAGGCAAGGCTGCTGCAACCACTGAGCAGAAAGGCGCCCAGCACGGGAACCAAAGTGCTGAAAACGCGGTCGAGTGGCCCAGGGCCTGAGCACTTCAAAAGAAAAAACCAGACCATCTTGGGCTATCCATTCGCTCACGGCCGATGCGCTCCAAGACTATCTCGCCAAGGGGGAGTTTCGCCATGCGTGCACTGTTCATCGCCAGCTCAATGCTGCTGATGTCTGCCTGTTCGACCCTGCCCGACCCGGACCCGAACCAGGCATGGATCGACCTCACCCCGCACGACGAAACCTCGCTGCACGCGGTGCAGGTGGACGAGCGCGATTGGGCAGACACCCGCTATTTCGAGGTCCAGCCCGGTAGCCACGAGCTGACCGTCCGCTACCAGTTCCCGGTCACACCCAGCAATATCGGCCCGGTCGGGGAACCTTTGTGGCGCGACTGCCAGCTCAATCTGACCTTCAAGGGCTTCAACGCCGGCCAGCGTTATCAACTGCAAGCAGGCAGCATCGGCTTCCGGCCCTGGATCAAGCTCTATGACCACCAGCAGAAACTGCTCAGCCAAGGCCTGCCGGCGGGCTGCCAACGCACCTGAAGCCCGCAAACGGCGCTATGCTTGTAACTTGTGAATCGCAAGTGGGAGTTTCGCCATGCGCCAGCCCATGATGCTGATGGCCCTCAGTGCATTGGGGGCATGCGCCAGCCCCTTGCCCCCCGTAGACCCCAAGCAGGCCTGGGTCGACCTCTACACCATCACGCCCGGCCGAGTCATCATGGCGGACAAGCTCGATGGCAAGCGCCTGGAGGACGGCCGTTACTTCCAGGTCACACCTGGCAAGCACGAACTGGTGGTGCGCTTCGATTATGAAATCTACGGGGGCGGCATGATGAGCCAGCCCAGGGATCGGACCTGTTACCTGACCGTGCGCTTTGACGATTTCAAGGCAGGCGAACGCTATCGCCTGGAGGCGCGTGCACCAGTAATGGAACCACAGGTGCTACTGTACGACGCCAACCGCACAGTGGTGGTCAACGAACCCAGCAATGTGTTCTGCATTCCCTGAAACCGGGGGGCTGCTTACCAGCCCCGGTTTCAATTGGCGATCATTCGTTCTTCTGATAAATGATCTTTTTGGTCCCGCCATCACAGCTGCCAACGATCATGTTCTGATCCTTGACCTCACTGTTGGGCACGATCTCCAGCGTGTACGACGGCACACCCTGAGCCTGGATCTTGGCTTCGATCTCGGCCTTCAGTTCCTCACACGGCTTGACCGCCGCCACGGCAGATGTGGCCAACAGAGACGCCAACACGGCGATTGCGACGCGTATCATGGCACGGCTCCTGGATGGGCAGCTGCGCTGCCGATGCTGTTTAGACTACAGCAAACCGAAGCTGTTGCGCCGCTTAGCCCACCAGGGTGGCGTCCAGGCTGATCTTCGCGTTCAACACCTTGGACACCGGGCAGCCTGCTTTGGCCTTGTTGGCAATGTCCAGGAACTGGGCTTCACTCGCGCCAGGAACCTTGGCCTTCAGCACCAGGTGCACAGCAGTGATGGCAAAGCCATCAGGCTGTTTTTCCAGGGTCACTTCAGCGATCGTATCGATACGGTCGGGCGTCAGGCCCGCCTCGCCGAGCATCATCGACAGCGCCATCGAGAAGCAGCCGGCATGGGCCGCGCCGATCAACTCCTCTGGGTTGGTGCCGGGCGAGCCTTCGAAGCGGGTGTTGAAACCATAGGGGTTCTGCTTTAGCGCGCCGCTTTCAGTCGAAATAACGCCTTTGCCGTCCTTCAGGCCACCTTGCCAGATCGCCGATGCAGTCTTTTTCATGATGCCTCCTGGTCACTCGGTTACGTATCTATGGGTTCAGAGGCTACTCACCTTCGGCAAGTTCAGATCAATCGCACCGCAAGCATTGAATCTTCCGAATGTGCCCATACAGAGTTTAAAAGGCCTTCGGCCAATCACTTTTGCGGAGGCTCCAATGACGCAGCTGCGTGACCTGAAAATTTCCACCCTCGACCTGGTGCCAGTGCGGGCCGACTCCGGCCCGGCGCAAGCGTTGCGCAATTCGCTGGACCTGGCCCAGCATGTCGAGCGTTTTGGCTACAACCGCTTCTGGGTTGCCGAACACCACAACATGGACGGCATCGCCAGCTCCGCGACCTCCGTGCTGATCGGTTACCTGGCGGGGGGTACTTCAACCATCCGTGTCGGCTCGGGTGGCGTCATGCTGCCCAACCATGCCCCCTTGGTGATCGCCGAGCAGTTCGGCACGCTGGCCAGCCTTTATCCAGGGCGTATCGATCTGGGCCTGGGCCGTGCGCCGGGCTCCGACCAGATGACCGCACGCGCCCTGCGCCGGGAGCGTTCGGGCAGCGCCGACGATTTCCCGGACGATGTCGAAGAATTGTCGCGCTACCTGGGCCCGCGCACAGATGATCAAAAAGTGATCGCCGTACCTGGCCACGACACCGAGGTGCCGATGTGGCTGCTGGGCTCCAGCCTGTTCAGCGCACAGCTGGCCGGCATGCGCGGCATGCCCTACGCCTTCGCCTCGCACTTCGCGCCGCGCTACATGCATGAGGCGATCCGCATCTATCGCGACCATTTCAAGCCCTCTACCACGCTCGACAAGCCATACGTGATGCTGGGCATTCCAATGGTGGTGGCCGAAACCGACGACAAGGCCGAGTTCCTGGCCACTTCGGTGTACCAGCGTATTCTTGCCCTGATACGCGGGCAGAGCCTGATGCAGCGCAAGCCTGTACCGAGCATGGATGGGCTGTGGCTGCCACATGAGCGCGATGCGGTGGGTAGTTTCCTGGGCCTGGCGATGATCGGCAGCCCGCAGAAGGTAAGGGCCAAGGTCGAGGTGCTACTGGAGCAGACCGGGGCGGACGAACTGATCTTTACCTGCGACCTGTATGAGCATGAAGACCGGATCAGGTCTTATGAATTGTTGGCGCAAGCCTTGAAATCCGAGTAGGCGCCAATCGCCGGCAAGCCGGCCCACAGGGAACTCCAAGGCCGCGATAGGTTGGAAGCGCTGTGGGCGTACTTGCTGGCGATTGGGCCAGCGCTCAACCCCGCCGGTAGACAATTTCCTTGCTTCCACCTTCACAGCTCCCCACAACCTTGCCAGCTGGGTCGCCCTTACTGACGATCTCCAGTGTGTAGCCCTTCACACCTTTGGCATCCAGCTTCGCGGCAATCTCGGCCTTGAGCTCCTCGCAAGGCTTGCCCGCCGCCAGCGCGCCACCCGCCAGCATCATCAGGCCCACCGCCAGAATCAGTTTCTTCATCACTCGCTTTCCTTGTGCAGATGAAAATGGGAAGGGGCGCCAGCAAAGGCGCCCCTGTCTGTATAACGCCATCACGCCGGCCGTTGCCAGCCCGACCCTGTTTCAGCTATTGGCGATGCGAAAGCCCACTTTGAGCGTGACCTGAAAGTGCGCCACCTTGTTGCCTTCGATGTGGCCACGGGTGTCGACCACTTCGAACCATTCCAGATGCTTGATGCTCTTGGCCGCTTCGGCCAACGCATTGTTGATGGCGTCTTCGATGCTGGTGGTCGAGGAACCTACCAGCTCGATCTTCTTGTAGGTGTGATGATCGGTCATGAGCGCTCTCCTTGGGTGACAGTGAAATTGAGCCTAGCAGTGCCGGCCTGGTTTACCTGCGAGCCGTCAGGCTGGGCGAAAGTTCGATCGCACTTTCGCCCCGGGCCGCAGTCGCAATCCATACAGTCCATACTGCAAAGGAGAGTCACCATGCACCGCAATTCGCTGCGTAAAACATCCCTGGAAAGCATGGAAGCGGAGATCGAAAGCCTCCTTAAGAGCCTGGAGAGCCTCAAGCATGATGCGTCGGAGGAGTCGCAGAAGTCCGTGAAGGCAATCCGCAGCAACGCCGAAAGCGCGTTGAAACACTCGCGCAGCCTGCTTAGCGATGCTTATGAGGAAGTGAAGACCCGCACCCGCCAGACCGGTATCGCAACCCGTGATTATGCTCAGGAGCACCCGGTGACCACTGCTGGCGTAGCCATCGGCGCGCTCGGCCTGCTCGCGGCCTACCTGTTGTACCGCCGCAACTAACCTGCCTGCCGCTCCAGTTCGCGGCGCAGCCACTGCGCCAGCTGCTCGGCGCGCCCGTCTGCGGCGCGCCGTGGCACCCACAGCGCCAGCGCCGCTGCAGTAGGGGAAAAGCCCCACGGTGCGCTGAGTCTCCCGGCACGCAAGTCATCCGCCACCAGCGGCTGCGGTGCGATAGCCACCCCCAGCCCTGCCACGGCCGCCTCCAGCAGGTAATACAAATGCTCGAAGGCCTGCCCATACTGCAGTGCAGCCGGGTCCAACCCCTGTTGTCCGGCCCAGGTCGGCCACGCCTGCGGGCGTGAAGTGGTATGCAGCAAGGCTTCGTCCAGCAGCGCCACGGCGGGCGCACTGCGCAACCGCTCGAAGCCGTTAAAGTGTGGGCTCAACACTGGCCCGATACGCTCTTCGGCCAATACATGTACCTGCATGTCCGCAGGCCAAGGGGGTTCGGCATACACCAACAGCGCATCGAGCCCCGGCCGACGCGGATCAAGGTCGCCTTCCCCTGCTGACAGATGCAGGCGCAGCTCTGGCAAATCCGCCTTCAGGCGCCCAAGCCGGGGAATGAACCATCGCGCCAACAGGCTACCCGAGCACCCCAGCACGAATGGCGCCTCGCTGACATCCCGGCTGAGTTCGGCGCAGACACTGCGCAGCCTGTCGAACGCTTCACCACTGGCATCACGCAGCCTGACCCCGGCATCTGTGAGTTTGATGCCGCGCCCGTCCTTGACGAACAAGGCCACGCCCAGGTGTTCCTCCAGCACCTTGATCTGCCGGCTCACGGCGCCATGAGTCACATGCAGCGCTTCGGCAGCCTGGCTGACGCTATTGAGCCTGGCGGTGGTTTCGAAGGCCCGCAGGGCGTTCAGGGGAGGGAGGTCGTGGGCCATTTGACGTGTGAGTTTTCCTGACAGGTTTGCGCAATCTTATCGGTTTTCAGCCGGGCTTGCCGTGGTTAGAGTAAAGCCCATCACTCATTCATTACGCCCTGGAGCGCCCCATGACCCAGTCCCAATACCGCCCCGGCCCCGACGCCAACGGCCTG
>NZ_MOMO01000228.1:0-29120 GCF_009933855.1 Pseudomonas sp. SG-MS2
GGCTGAAGTGGCGCTTTCACTTGAACATTCTGCTGATTCTCATCCCGCTGGGCTTCATGCCCAAGTATTTCGCCGACGCCAAGCTGTTTCGCGGTGATGCCGGCTTGGGCGTGAACCAGATCAGCGATATTCAGGTCGGCCCTTACAGCCTGGACTTGGCCGAACTGCGCAGCGAAGCGCCCCGCGCCGACGGCCCGGCGGGCTACTTCAAGCCCTTCAACGCCGCGCTTTGCAAAGCCTGCATCAACGACGTCAAAGCCGTGTACCTGCGCATCGGCAAACCCCGCAGCCTGCGCGCCGCCGGCACCATCTTCTTCGGCGCGCCCTACCGCATGGGTACCAACCTGCCGATCCCTGCGCGCACCAAGCCCGACGCGCAGATCTGGATCACCCTCGAAGGCTGGGACGGCAGCATGCATCAGGCATCGGTCCCGCTGAGCAAGGCTTCGCCAGCCACCGTGGCCTGGCTCGAAAAACAAGGAGGCAAGAAATGAAGCACATGATGCGCAGGCTCGCCCTGCCCCTGCTGGTGCTGGCCGCAGGCCCGGCCCTGGCCCACAACCCGATGTGCGAGTGCGAAGAGCTCGATGGCGGCCAGGTCAAATGCACCGGTGGCTTCTCGGACGGCAGCGGCGCCCCGGGCGTGACCCTGGACGTGATCGGCTATGACGAACAGGTACTGGTCGGCGGCAAGCTGGGCGATGACTCGACGCTTACCTTCAAGCGCCCCGACGGCGAGTTCTACGTGCTGTTCGATGCCGGCCCCGGCCACGTGGTGGAAGTCGACTACGCCGACATCACGCAACCATGAGCGGCCCTACCCTGAGCCGTACCCAGGTGGTGCGCCCCGCCGGCGCCGGGCACGAAACCCTCTACGTGCTGCTGGTCAGCCTGCTGATCGTCATCGTCGCCGCCTGCGTGGTGCTGCTGCGCGGTGAACGCGAAGACGAGCAGGCCATCGCCAGCCACCAGATCGACGCCCGCCGCGACCTGACGCCCGCCGAACAAGGCATCTATACCGACCTTCGCGTCGCATTCGACGAGGTTCAGTTGCTGCGCGAAGAAACCGCCGCCGTGCCCAGTGTGGCGTCGTTGGCCGAGGAAGGCTTGCCACCGTTCGTGGTAGACGCCGGCAGCCAGAGCCGTGGCAGCCACCAATGGCAGTGGCTGGAGGCTGGCGCCTATCTGGGTCGCAGCCAGGCCCCGCAGGTCGCCGGCAGCTTTTTGCTGATCGTGCCGCACGAGCACAGCGCCCAGCCTGACGTCTGGCTGCGCCGCGACAGCGCCGCCGTGGTGCCGGACGACCTTGGCCAGGCAGCCCTGATCGCCGCTGGCTGGCAGCAAGTGGCTAGCCATTACGACGCCGGGGTCACCCGCGAACACCGTCACTGAACCCAAGGAATTCCCCATGTTGCGCTCCGCCCTCACCCTGCTCCTGGCCCTCGCGTTACCGGCCCTGGCCCTGGCCGACACCGGCAAGCCCTTGCGCATCGGCATTACCCTGCACCCGTACTACAGCTATGTGAGCAATATCGTCGGCGACAAGGCCGAAGTGGTGCCGCTGATTCCCGCAGGCTTCAACCCGCACGCCTACGAGCCACGTGCCGAGGACATCAAGCGTATCGGCAGCCTGGACGTGGTGGTGCTCAACGGCGTCGGCCATGACGATTTCGCCGACCGCATGATCGCTGCCAGTGAAAAGCCCGACATCAAGATCATCGAAGCCAACCAGAACGTGCCGCTGCTGGCGGCCACCGGCATCGCCGCCCGCGGTGCCGGCAAAGTGGTCAACCCGCACACCTTCCTGTCGATCAGCACCACCATTGCCCAGGTCAACAACATCGCCCGTGAACTGGGCAAGCTCGACCCGGACAACGCCAGGTTCTACACCCAGAATGCCCGCGCCTACGCCAAGCGCCTGCGCGGCTTGCGCGCCGAAGCGCTGGCCAAGGTCACCGAAGCGCCCGGCGCCAACTTCCGTGTGGCCACCATTCATGCGGCCTACGACTACCTGGTGCGCGATTTCGGCCTGGAGGTCACGGCAGTGGTGGAGCCGGCCCACGGCATCGAACCGAGCCCGGCACAGTTGAAGAAAACCATCGACCAGCTCAAGGCGCTGGACGTCAAGGTGATCTTCTCGGAGATGGACTTCCCGTCGGCCTATGTCGAGACCATCCAGCGTGAGTCCGGTGTGCGCCTGTATCCGCTGACGCACATTTCCTACGGCGAGTACACCAAGGACAAATACGAAGTAGAGATGAAGCGCAACCTCGACACCGTGGTCCGCGCCATTCAGGAGAACCGCGCATGACCGCGGCCGCCAACCTCATGGTGCGCGGCGGGCCCGGCATAGAATTCGCTGGCATAGACCTGACGCTTGGCCGCACGCGCATCCTGGAACAGGTCCAGTTCAGCGTCGCCGCCGGCAGCGTGCATGCCATCGTCGGGCCCAACGGCGGCGGTAAAAGCTCGCTGATCAAGACCCTGCTCGGGCAGATGCCACACCAGGGCCAACTGACCCTGCACTGGCCGGGCGAGCAGCAGGTGATCGGTTACGTCCCCCAGGCGCTGGAGTTCGACCGCAGCCTGCCGATGACCGTGGACGACTTCATGGCCGCAATGTGCCAACGCCGCCCAGCCTTTCTCGGCCTTTCGCGCCGCGTGCAACCAGCCATCGACGCAGCGCTGGCGCAGGTCGGCATGCTCGACAAACGCAAGCGGCGCATGGGCGCTTTGTCGGGCGGCGAACGCCAGCGCGTGCTGCTGGCCCAGGGTTTGATCCCCGAGCCGCAGTTGCTGGTGCTCGACGAGCCCATGTCGGCGCTCGATGAAGCCGGCATCCGGGTGTTCGAGCACTTGCTGCAGGGCTGGCGCCAGGCCGGCACCACCGTGCTGTGGATCGAACACGACCTGCAAGCGGTGCTGCGCCTGGCCGACCGGGTCACCGGGCTGAGCCGCCAGGTACTGTTCGACGCCCCACCTGCCCAAGCCCTTACCCCGGAGCGCCTGCTGAGCCTGTTCTCCGTCCACCCGCGCAGCGAGGGCCGCACCTGATGAGCTACGAAGCATTCCGCCAACTGGTCCAGGAATGGGCCGGCGCTGGCTACCTGCCCGAGGCACTGGCCTACGGTTTCGTGATCAACGCACTGCTCGCCGGCCTGATGATCGGCCCGGTACTGGGCGGCCTGGGCACCCTGGTGGTGGTCAAGCGCTTTGCCTTCTTCTCCGAAGCCGTCGGGCATGCCGCCCTGACCGGGGTGGCCATCGGCATCCTGCTCGGCGAACCCTACACCGGGCCTTACGGCAGCCTGTTCGGCTACTGCCTGCTGTTCGGCATCCTGCTCAACTTCCTGCGCAACCGCACCGGGCTGTCGCCTGACACGCTGATCGGGGTGTTCCTTTCGGTGTCGCTGGCTTTGGGCGCGAGCCTGCTGCTGATGCTGGCCGGCAAGATCAACGTGCACATCCTCGAGAACGTGCTGTTCGGCTCGGTGCTGACAGTCAGCGCCCAGGACCTGGTGGTGCTGGGCATCGTCGCTGCCCTGGTGCTGGCGCTGGCCCTGCCGCTGTACAACCGCATCATCCTGGCCAGCTTCAACCCGCAACTGGCAGCCGTACGCGGGGTGGCAGTGAAGACCCTGGACTACCTGTTCGTGGTGCTGGTGACGCTGGTAACGGTGGCGTCGGTGAAGGTGATCGGGGCAATCCTGGTCGGTGCGTTGCTGGTGATTCCGGCCGCTGCCGCACGCCTGGTCAGCCAGTCGCTCAAAGGCTTTTTCTTCATCTCGGTTCTGATCGCCACCCTGAGCACGCTGCTGGGCATCCTGATGCCGATCGTCTTTGACCTGCCGGTGCCGTCGGGTGCCGCGATCATCCTGGTTGCCGGCATTTGCTTCGCCCTCGCGGCTCTGGCCCGCGCCCTCGTCCCACGCCTGCAAGGAAACCCGGCATGAACCTGAAACAGCTCACCCTGGCGCTGGCCCTCACCGGCCTGCCCTCGTTCGCCCTCGCCACCGAGGTGTTGACCACCCTGCCGGTGACCCACAGCCTGGCTGCGGCCTTGCTCGACGGCACCGCCGTGCAGCTCAAGCGCGCCGCGCCGGCCAACCTGCCGGCCAGCCGCCAGCCTTCGTACTTCAGCAGCCGTGGCGGCGCGAGCCTTGCCAAAGCGGCGCAGCAGGCCGATGCGGTGATCGGCCTGCGCTCGATCTGGCGTGACGACCCGCTGTACCCCATGGCCCGACGCAGCAATATCCGCATCGTCGAAATCGATGCAGCGCGGCCGGTGGACGGTGCCCTGCCGGGCATCGCGGTCAGTGGCGACGACGCCTACAACGCCTACCCCTGGCTGAGCCCGACCAACCTTGGGCGCATGGCCGACGTGCTGGCCAACGACCTGGAACGCCTGGCGCCCGACGACAAGGCGAAGATCCAGGGCAACCTGGCGGGGCTCAAGCGCCAGTTGCTGGAATTGACCGCCAGCAGCCAGACCAAGCTTGCCCAAATCGACAACCTCAGCGTGGTCAGCCTGTCCGAGCGCCTGGGCTACCTGGCCAGCGGCCTGAACCTGGATGTGGTGGAACAGGCACTGCCGGCCGAGGGCAAGTGGGACGAAGCCGCGCTCAAGGCACTGGGCGAGAACCTCAAGAACCAGGATGTGGCGCTGGTGCTGGACCATCGGCAGCCGGATGCGGCAGTGGCCGAGGTGATCAAGGCCTCGGGGGCCACGTTGCTCGTGGTGGAAAGTGACCCGCAAGACGCCGTGGCCGGGCTCAAGGCCAGTGTCGATCAGGTGGTCGGGGCGCTGAGCAAAGGGTGATGCAGCCTGTACCTGCCCGATCGCCGGTTTGCCGGCGATCGGGCCAGGGCAGACAGCCCTAGCGTTTCATGCACCGCTGATACCGCTCATCCACCCTCCCCGCAAACCACGCCGTGGTCAGCTTGCGGGTGATTTTCGGGCTTTTCAGTTCGATCCCCGGCAACTTGGCGCGCGGCACCGGCTTGCCTGCGGCTGCATCAGCCAGGGCGAACACCCCGCTGTACAGTTTGCTGTCCTCGAAGGCCAGGCTGTCACCCAGTTCCAGCTGGCTGCGGATCTGCGGGTTACGCAGCCCCAGCTTCACACCCAGCTTGCGCGCCGCCTGCTCGGTGCTGCCGGGCATGATCGCGCCGGGGGCGATCAGGTCACCATCCAGGGCCAAGGGCACGCCCGTCACCTTGCTCAGGGCCGCCTGAAACGCGGCATTACGGCTGGCGTACCAGCCCGCGTTGAAGTCGGCGAAGCGATAGAGCTGGCGCTCATAGTGCGCGGGGTAACCCAGCAAATGGCCGATACCGAAATACATGCCGCCACGACGGCTGAAGACCTCCTGGCGAATGGTGCCGTCGTAGGTGTAGGGGTAATCCTTGGCATGCTGCTCGGCAAACTCGACGCTAACCTGCATCGGCCCACCGGTGTGCACCGGGTTCAGCCCGCCCAGCAAGGTCCGGCCCAGCGGCAGGCCGGTGATGAACTCGTCGTACAGCGCGCTCAGTTGCTTCTCACTGCGCACCGCAAGCAGGCGCTGCTGATACGTCTGGCCATTGCCAGAAGCCGTATTCAGCGCGCCGTCCACCAGCAACCGCGGGATATGCAGGCTCGCCGCGCGGCGGTCGACCTCGGCACGGGCAATGCGCCCAAGGTTGGGGACCTGCGGGTCGGCATTGAAGGTCGATTCCTGCTCGGTCACCGCCAGCACCGCACACAGGTTGCTCTTGCTCGGGGCGATGCGCTGGGCTTCGAACGCCACCTGGATATCCCTGGCCCAGCCCTCGCGGTCCCTGGCCTGGGCTAGCAACAAGCGCACCAGTTGGGCACGCACCTTGGCAGGGTCGGCCTCAGGCTCTTCCTCACGACGCCCGGCGCAGCCCTGCAGCAGCGCCAGGGCCATCAACCCGGCAGCCAGCAGCCGGCCGTTCAGGGCTGCTCCCCGACCAGATAGGTCTTGCTGATGTGGCGAAATTGCGGGTGGCTGGCGTTGCCCATGAGCTCGAACAGCACCATTTCGCGGGTAACTACCTGCGCCCCGGCCTGACGCATCCGTGCAAGCCCTGCAGCCTTGTTGGCCAAGGTACGGCTGTCGCAGGCATCCTCGACCAGGAACACCTGCTTGCCCAGGCCCAGCAAGCCGAGCACGGTCTGAAGCACGCAGACGTGGGTTTCCATGCCGCACACGATTACTTGCTCGCGCGCCAACAAGCTGGCTGGCAGGCACTGGGCCGCAACGCAGGAAAAATGGGTCTTTTCCACGATTTCAGCTGCTGGGGCGGCGGCGAGAAGCTCGGGCAGGGTGTGACCCAGGCCTTTGGGATATTGCTCGCTGATGACGATCGGCAATGCGAGATCGGCGCATGCTGCCAGCAGCCAGCGTGCCCGGGCGCGGGTGCCCTCGGCGTCGCTCATCGCGCCAATGAGCTTTTCCTGGATGTCGACGACCAGCAACGTGGCCTGGTGAGGATCGATCAGCATTGTCTGCCTCTTGCCTGGGAAAACGCCTAGCATCCCCAAGGCAAGCGGCAACGTCAATCAGGCGCAAAGCCGATGGGACTCCAATGCTGCAGCCAGCGCCGTGAGCACACGGTCCTCCTGCTCATGGATGAAGAAGTGGCTGCCCGGAAACATCTGCAAGGTGAATGCACCCTGGGTTTCCTGGCCCCAGGCCCGCAGTTGCTCTTCACTGGCGCGGTCGTCTTGCCCGCCCAGCACATGCAGCGGGCACGCCAAGGCAGGCCTTGGGCGGTAGCTGTAACGGCCACAGAGCAGGAAGTCCGCCCGCAGGATCGGCAATGTCAGGCTCATCAGCTCGGCATTGGCCAGCACCTCCTCCGGCGTACCATTGAGTTCCCGCAGCTCATTGCGCAGCTCGTCATCGGTCTTGGGCTCACGCCAGTTCTTGCCGTCATAGTCCTCACGCCGGGTGGGCGCCGCAGTACCGCAAGCGAACAGCGCCACCGGTAGCGGGCACCCCAGCGCCTGCAGCTCGTGGGCCAGCTCGAAGGCCAGCAGCGCCCCCAGGCTATGGCCAAACAGCGCATACGGCGCAGCAGCGGCCTGGCGCTGCTCGGCCGCCAGTTGCCGGGCCAAGGCCTGCATGTCGGTGTGCAGCGGCTCGCCCATGCGCGCACCGCGCCCGGGCAACTCGACCGGGCGTACCTGCAGCCAGGCTGGCAGCTTGCGCCGCCAACGGCTGTAGACCATGGCGCTGGCCCCGGAATAAGGCAGGCACAGCAGGTTGAGCGCGGTCACTGTGCGGCAGCGTCCGCCATCTTCTGACGCAGGCTCAGCGGGCGCATATCGGTCCAGACTTCGTCGATGTAGGCCAGGCAGTCCTTTTTCAGTCCGCTCTTGCCCACAGCGCGCCAGCCGTTGGGGATCGCCTTGTAGTCGGGCCAGATGGAATATTGCTCTTCGTGGTTGACCACTACCTGGAACTGGATATCGTCGCGGTCGAAAACGGAAGTCATTGCCTGTCTCCTTGAGTGATGGATGCCGGTACGCGCTTGGCGTAGGGCGGCTCTCTGGTAGACGTAGGAAACATCCGAAAAATTAGCGGTTGGGCATGACAACTTCTGGGGCTCAAGCATCCCTCAGCAAGTCATGGGTATCCAGCAAGCGATAAGCCACCTGCGGATTGCGCTCCAACCCGCGCCGTATAGCCGCCGGGATCGACTGGCGGGTCTTGCGGCATAGCCCAGGCTGGTCATCGAGTTCGATGACTATCCCGCGCATGGTACGCACCTCGTTGTAACCGGGCGCGATATGCAGCCGAATGCCCAGGTTCTCGTACAGCCTGGCCTGCAAGCGCTGCAGGTCTTCAAGGTCCTTGAGGTTTTCCAGCCGCTCGATCAGGCGCTTCTCCTCCTGGCGGGTGAGCAGGAGGATGCGCTGGGCCGCAGGCGGCTGCGCGGCCAGGTGCTCGCGGCCGCAGTCACAGGCGCCAGGTGGGCAAGGTTGGCGTAAGGCAAGTGCTGTGCTCATGGGCCAAGCATAGCGCGTCGCGGCGAAAGAGCGTGCGCCAACCGCTTGCGCAAAATTGAGCGCCGCCCCCAAAACCGCGCCTGCTCAATGCCCCGCTGAAGCCGGCCCCGCCTTGGCAGCAAACGGCGGCTTGGCCAACCACACCAATAGAATCAACCCGGCAAACACCCAGCCCATCAAGGTGAAGTAATCCACCGTCGACATCATGTAGGCCTGCCCGTTGAGTATCTGCTCCAGCTGCGCATAGCTTTGCGGGTTTGCCCCGCCCAGTTGCTCCAGCGTGTGCCGCGTCGCCGGGTCGAACTGGCTGATGTTCTCGCTCAGGTAGGCATGATGCTGGTCCGCCCGGCGGATCCAGATCCACGTGGTCAACGACGCCGCAAAGCTGCCGCCCAACGTGCGCAGGAACGTCGCCAGGCCAGACCCGTCGGCGATCTGGTGCGGCGGCAGGTCCGACAGCAGGATGCTCAAGGTCGGCATGAAGAACAGCGCCACACCAATCCCCATGAACAGCTGCACCAGGGCAATGTGCTGGAAGTCCACCTCGTTGGTGAAGCCCGCGCGCATGAAGCAGCTGGCACCGATGGCCAGGAACGCCAACCCCGCCAGCACCCGCAAGTCGAAACGCTGCGCGTACTTGCCCACGAACGGCGACATGATCACCGGCAGCAGGCCGATCGGTGCCACTGCCAGGCCTGCCCAGGTGGCGGTGTAGCCCATCTGCGTCTGCAGCCACTGGGGCAGGATCAGGTTGATGCCGAAAAAGCCTGCATAGCCCCCCACCAGCACAATGGTACCGATGCGGAAATTACGGTGCGCGAACAGCCGCAGGTTGACCACCGGGTGGCGGTCAGTCAGCTCCCAGATGATGAATATCGCCAGGAACACGACCGAAATCAGGCTGCCGATGATGATGAACGACGACTCGAACCAGTCCAGGTCATTGCCCTTGTCGAGCACCACCTGCAATGCGCCCACACCGACAATCAAGGTCAGCAGGCCGATGTAGTCCATGGGCTGGCGGCTGGTCACCACCGGCCGTGCTCGCATCTGCTGGCGCACCACTGCGGCAGCGAACAAGCCGATCGGCACGTTGATGAAGAAGATCCACGGCCAGCTGTAACTGTCGGTTATCCACCCGCCCAGGATCGGCCCGGCAATCGGCGCCACCACCGTGACCATCGCCAGCAACGCCAGTGCCATCCCCCGTTTGGCCGGCGGGTAGACGGCAATCAGCAAGGTCTGGGTCATCGGGTAAAGCGGCCCGGCCACCACCCCCTGCAGCACACGAAAGCCCACCAGCTCCGGCATCGACTGCGAGATACCGCAGAGGAAAGACGCCAGTACGAACAGCAGCGTGGCCCAGATGAACAGCTTGACCTCACCGAAGCGCCGGCTGAGCCAACCGGTCAGCGGCAACGCGATGGCATTGCTCACCGCAAACGAGGTGATCACCCAGGTACCCTGCTCGGAACTCACCCCCAGGTTGCCGGAAATGGTCGGCAAGGCCACGTTGGCGATGGTGGTGTCGAGCACCTGCATGAACGTCGCCAGCGACAGGCCTATGGTAGTCAGCAGCAGGCTCGGCGGGGTGAACTGCGCCGCAGCGTTGTTACTCATCGTTGCGCCGTCTTGCCAGGGGCGCTGTTGTCGTGGATCAGCCGAGCGATCAGATGGTCAGCTTCGTCCAACTGACGGTCGTACACCTGGGTGGTGTAGCTGGCCTGCTGCGGCGGCTGTTGGGCCAGGGCCGGGCCGCTCTGATCGTGCAGGTCGACCTCGACCACCGTGGACAGGCCAATGCGCAGCGGGTGGGCCTTGAGCTGGTCCGGGCTGAGGTGAATGCGCACCGGTACTCGCTGGACGATCTTGATCCAGTTGCCGGTGGCGTTCTGTGCCGGCAGCAAGGCGAACGCGCTGCCGGTGCCGGCGCCCAGGCTGTCGACGGTGCCGCTGTACTTGACGTCGCTGCCGTACAGGTCGGCGCTGATTTCCACGGGTTGGCCGATACGCATGTCGCGCAGCTGGGTTTCCTTGAAGTTGGCGTCGATCCACACCTCGTCCAGCGGGATGACTGCCATGGTCGCGGTGCCCGGCTGCAAACGCTGGCCGAGCTGCACGGTACGTTTGGCGACGTAACCGGTGACTGGCGCCACCAGCGTGGTGCGTGCGTGGTCCAGGTAAGCCTGGCGCAGGTCGGCGGCGGCGGCCATGACCTCGGGGTGCGAAGACACCACGGTGTCGTCCACCAGCGCCGTGCTGGTATTGAGCTGCTGGCGCGCGCTGTTGACGGCGGCCTGGGCCACGGTCAGGTCATCGCGGGCATGGGAGATTTCTTCAGCAGCGATCGCACCGCTGTCAGCCAGCACCTTGCGCCGGTTGTAGTTCTGCCGGGCCTTCTGCAGCTCGGCCTGGCGTGTCTGCAACTGGGCCTTGAGGGAATCGACGTTGCTGTACAGGCCACGCACCTGGCGCACCGTACGGGCCAAATTGGCTTGCGCGGCCTGCAGGGCCACCTCGCTGTCGGCCGGGTCGAACTGCAACAGCACCTGGCCAGCATGCACCAGGTCGCCGTCATCGGCGCCGATGCTGGTGACGGTGCCGGTGACCAGCGGGGTGATCTCCACCACATTGCCGTTGACGTAGGCGTCGTCGGTGCTTTCGTGCCAGCGCCCGATCAGGCTGTACCAGGCCCAGGCGCCAGCGCCGGCAAGCAGCACCACCAGCAACAGGCCAAGCAGCCAGACTTTGCGCTTGCGCGACGGTTCGGGTGCGGCGGAGGGAGTTGAGGTGTCTGCGTTATTGGCCATGACAATACCTTGGAATATGAAACAGGAATCAACGATCGCCGAAGCGGCGGATCGTCAGAGGGTCGCCGGCACCGAGCAGGACCTTGGCCAGCAGGCCTTCAAGGGTCTTGAGTTCGTCAGGCTGCAGCACGCCGACCAGTTCGTTCATCGCCGCCGCGCCGATCTGGGGCAAGCGGTCGGCCAGGCGTTGGCCTTCGGCGGTCAGGGCCAGGCGTACCTGGCGACGGTCGTCGGCGCAGCGGTTGCGCAAGATCAGGCCCTTGTGCTCGAGGCGGTCGAGCATGCGGGTCATCGACCCGCTGTCCAGGCCCAGGTAGCGGCACAGCTCGGCCGGCGTATCCACCTGGTACTGGGTGACGATGATCAACACTTTGAACTGCGCGGCGGTGACGCCTTCTGATTCGAGGTGCCAGTCGAGAATGCGGTCCTTGAGGATCGCCGCACGGCCCAGCAGCATGCCGATGGCGCAGGACTGGAAGTTTTGCGGGGTGAAATGGGACATCGGCAGCAGCTCGGGCAATTGTGTAAAAATATTACTGCCTAGGCAGCAAATGTCAAAGCTTTCGTTAGGGGGCTATGGAAATAGCCTTGGGACACACGGCAGGTGGGTGCCGGGAAGGGTTCTCAAACGCTGGAAAATCCTGGCGAAACCGATCAAAACACACATAACTGATAGTCATTCGCCATTACCTTGGTTCTCGGGAGGCCCCTCGCAGGGGTAGAATGCGCAAAACCCGGAGCCGCAATGAACCAAGACCGCCTCAGTCCCAGCCCAGACGATGCCATCACCGACGCCGCCGCGCAGTGGTGCATGCGCCTGCACGCCGACGATTGCACCCAGGCCGAGCGTGAAACATTCGCACGCTGGTTGGCAGCGGACCCGCGCCACGCTGATGAATACCAGGCGATGCTGGAAATCTGGCAGACCGCCGACCTGCTGCCGCGCAACGCCACGGTCATCGATTTCAACCCACCTGTACGCACTATGGCGCGGCAACGCCGCCACTGGCGGCCCATGGCCTCGGCAGCAGCCATCGCCCTGCTGGTGTTGCCGCTGGCGGGCTGGGTTGGCTGGGAGCAGGGCTGGCTACCCAACCACTACCAGCACGTTGAAGCAGGCGACCAGGCGCGGACCGTGCAACTGAGCGACGGCAGCACGGTGGAGCTCAACCTCAACACCGAACTGACCTACTTCAACTACAAGGACCAGCGTCAGGTCACGCTCAAGCGAGGCGAGGCGTTCTTCAAGGTGCAGCATGACAGCATCCACCCCTTCATCGTCCGTGCCGGCCACGGCCAGACCCGGGTCACTGGCACCCAGTTCAACGTGTGGAAGTATCAGGACCAGGTCAAGGTCACCCTGGTACAGGGTTCGGTGCTGGTCAGCAGCGACGGCAGCACCGGCGGCTACCGCCTTGGCCCAGGCATGCAGGCCAGTTATCGCACCGGCGACTTCGAGCCGCAGTTGGCCCAGAGCGAAGACTATGGCAACAGCCTGGCCTGGCGCAGCGGCAAGCTGGTGCTCGACAACCTCAGCCTCGAACAGGCACTGCCAGTGATCAACCGCTACCTCGATGCGCCCCTGCTGCTGGCCGATGCCAGCACCGGCCGCATCCGCATCAGCGGCATCTACAACACCCGTGAAGTCAAGCGCCTGGTGGACAACCTGCCCAAGGTGCTGCCGGTGTACCTGACCCGCAGCAAGGACGGCAGCACCGTCCTCAACCGAATTTCCCCACCGCCCGACAAGGGCTGATGCGCTAGAGCGTCATCGCCGCCAGCCAGCCAAACGCCATCAGTGGCAGGTTGTAGTGGATGAACGTCGGTACCACGGTGTCCCAGATATGGTGATGCTGGCCATCGACGTTGAGCCCCGAGGTTGGCCCAAGGGTCGAGTCCGATGCCGGCGAGCCTGCATCGCCCAGGGCACCGGCGGTGCCGACGATGCACACCGTGGCCAGCGGGTCGAAGCCCAGCTGCACGCACAGGGGCACGAAGATCGCCGCCAGAATCGGCACCGTCGAGAACGACGAACCGATGCCCATGGTCACCAGCAACCCCACCAACAGCATCAGCAAGGCACCCACGCCCTTGCTGTGGTCGATCCATTGCGCCGAGGTTTGTACCAGGCCGTTGACCTCGCCAGTAGCTTTGAGCACCTCGGCGAACCCCGAAGCTGCGATCATGATGAACCCGATCATGGCCATCATCTTCATGCCTTCGGTGAACAGGCCGTCGGTGTCTTTCCAGCGCACGATGCCCGACAGCGAGAAGATCAGGAAACCGACCATGGCGCCGATGATCATCGAGTCCAGCCACAGCTGGACGATGAACGCCGCAGCGATCGCCAGCCCCGCCACCAGCAGGGTCAGCGGGTTGTACTGCACGCTGGCCTGCTCGACCTGCTCGATGCGCGCCAGGTCATAGTCACGCTTCTTGCGGTAGCTGAAGAACACCGCCAGCAGCAAGCCGGCCAGCATGCCCGCCGCCGGAATGGCCATGGCATGGGTGACGTTGACACCGCTCACGTCCACGCCGGCGCGGGCAACGTTGGCCAGCAGGATCTCGTTGAGGAAGATGTTGCCAAACCCTACCGGCAGGAACATGTACGGCGTGATCAGGCCAAAGGTGATCACGCAGGCGATCAGCCGGCGGTCGATGCGCAGACGGGTCAGCACGTACAGCAGCGGCGGCACCAGCAGCGGGATGAAGGCGATGTGGATGGGCAGGATGTTCTGCGACGCCACCGCCACCACCAGCATCAGGCCGATCAGCAGCCACTTGACCTTGCCGCCGCTGGCATGGCCCTGGCGGTCGATCATCGCCAGCGCACGGTCGGCCAGAGCGTGGGCCAGGCCGGACTTGGCAATCGCCACGGCAAAGGCGCCGAGCAAGGCGTAGGACAACGCCACCGTGGCGCCACCGCCCAGGCCGCCGTTGAAGGCCTTGAGCGTGCCCTCGATGCCCAGGCCACCGACCAGGCCACCGGCCAGGGCGCCGATGATCAAGGCGATGACCACGTGCACGCGCGACAGGCTGAGTATCAGCATGATGCCTACCGCGGCAATCACTGCATTCATGGTTTGGCTTTCCTCGTAGCTGCAGACAAAAAGCGCGCACTCTGCAGCACTGGCGCACAGATGTCAAAAGCGCCAGGCGGCGGCGTATTACGCGGGCCGGCAAATTTAAATTGAATGTTTGAATAAAGAAAAAACCGGGGCCGCCGATATAGCAGAGGGATTGAGCCCCACCCAAGATCCAAAGCCAAACCCTTACCCTCAAAAAAGGGACGCCCCATGCCTTTGCGACAACTTTCCATCCAGTGGAAGATCACCCTGCTTGCCGGCCTGTGCCTGGCCAGCATCGTCACACTGCTCGTCGGCCTTTCGCTGTACCGCATGGACCACAGCTCGGACCTGGTCAAAGCCAGCAGCGAGAAGATGCTCAGTGAGGCAGCGCAGGCGCGCATCGAGTCGCAAGGCGAGGTCCAGGCCTTGAACATCAGCCGCCAGTTCATGGATGCCTACCAGTACGGCGCCGGGTTCGCCCGCCAAGTGCTGTTCCTGCGTGAACAGGCGGAAAAGCGCTTCCTGGATGCCTACGACCTGCGCGAAGACATGACCCGCCAGGTTCGTGCAGCCCTGCAGGCCAACCCCGACCTGCTGGGCCTGTCACTGGTGTTCGAACCCAATGCCCTGGACGGCAAGGACAGCCTCTTCACCGGCCAACCCGAGCTTGGCAGCAACGAGACCGGCCGCTTCGCTTTGTACTGGTCGCAGCCGCGCGTGGGCCAGCTGACCGCCATGGCCCTGCCCGAGCACGACATGGCCAACACCGAGATCGGCCCCAGCGGCCAGCCCGCCAACACTTGGTGGGTGTGCCCGCGCAGCAGCGGCAAGGTCTGCGTGGTGGAGCCGTACTTCTACGACATCGACGGCCAGCGCGTGCTGATGACCAGCATCGTGTTCCCGCTGGCGGTCAACGGCAAGGTGATCGCCACCCTGTCCATCGACATCAACCTCAACAGCCTGCAGGCCCTGAGCCAGGAAGCCAGCCGCAGCCTGTACGAGGGCCGCACCACGGTAGGCATTCTCAGCCCCGTGGGCCTGCTGGCCGGCTACAGTGCCGATGCCAGCAAGCTGGCCCAGCGTTTCGACCAGGTTGACACCAGCAAAGGCGCCGAACTGGTACGCAAGCTGGCCGAAGGTAAATTGAGCGTCCACCACGACCAGCAACGCCTCAAGGTACTTGCGGCGTTCCAGCCGATCCCTGGCGCCCAGCCATGGGGTGTGCTGCTGGATGTGCCGGAAAACGCCCTGACCGGCCCGGCCGAGGCGCTGAAACAAGAACTCGACGCCCTGAACACCAGCGGCACCCTGCTGGAGCTGGGCCTTGGCCTGGGCGCTGCGATTGCCGGCCTGCTGCTGGTGTGGCTGATGGCCCGTGGCGTGACCCGGCCGATCCTCGGGGTGGCGGCCATGCTCAAAGACATCGCCAGCGGTGAAGGCGACCTCACCCGCCGCCTGACCTACGACAAACGCGACGAGCTCGGGGAACTGGCCGGCTGGTTCAACCGCTTCCTGGACAAACTGCAGCCGACCATCGCCGAGGTCAAACGCTCGGTGCAGGCGGCCCGCAGCACCGCCGACCAGTCCTCGGCGATTGCCACGCAAACCAGCGCCGGCATGGAACAGCAATACCGTCAGGTCGACCAGGCGGCCACCGCCTCGCACGAAATGAGCGCCACGGCCCAGGATGTCGCCCGCAGCGCCGCACAGGCTGCACAGGCCGCCCGTGAAGCAGACCAGGCAACCCGCGAAGGCCTGGCGGTGATCGACCGCACCACCCGCAGCATCGACACACTGGCAGCAGACATGAGCCATGCGATGGCCGAGGTCGAAGGGCTGGCCCACAACAGCGAGAAGATCGGCTCGGTGCTGGAGGTGATCCGATCGATCGCCGAGCAGACCAACCTGCTGGCACTCAATGCCGCCATCGAAGCCGCCCGTGCCGGTGAGGCCGGCCGTGGCTTCGCCGTGGTCGCCGATGAAGTGCGCAACCTGGCCCAGCGCACCCAGGAGTCGGTGGAAGAAACCCGCCAGGTCATCGAAGCCCTGCAGGCCGGCACCCGCGAGGTGGTCGGCGCCATGGACAACAGCCACCGCCAGGCCCAGGGCGGTGTGGAGCAGGTCGGCCAGGCCGTCACCGCGCTGCAGCGCATCGGCCAGGCCGTGACCGTGATCACCGACATGAACCTGCAGATCGCCTCCGCCGCCGAAGAGCAGAGCGCAGTGGCCGAAGAGATCAACAGCAATGTCGCGACCATCCGCGATGTCACCGAGTCGTTGTCCGGGCAGGCCAACGAGTCGGCGCGGGTCAGCCAGTCACTCAACAGCCTGGCCAACCAGCAGCAGGGGTTGATGGACCAGTTCCGCGTCTGACGGGTGCGCTTTTACGCTTGACCGAGGAAGGGCCGTGGTTGACGATCGGCTCTTCCCGGAAAAGGACTACAGCATGCTACGGATATTGGGCAGGGATTCTTCCATCAACGTGCGCAAGGTCCTCTGGGCCTGCATCGAGCTCGATATTCCCTTCGAGCGCGAAGACTGGGGCGCAGGCTTCCAGCCCACCGACACGCCCGCCTTCCTGGCCCTGAACCCCAACGCCATGGTCCCGGTGATTCAGGACGGCGACCTCACGCTGTGGGAGTCCAACACCATCATCCGCTACCTGGCCACGCGTTATGGCGATGCACCGGTGTACCCCACCGAGGCCAGGGCCAGGGCCAGGGTGGATCAATGGATCGACTGGCAGGCCTCGGACCTGAACCGCTCGTGGAGCTATGCGTTCATGTCGCTGGTGCGTCACTCACCCGCGCACCAGGATGCCCAGGCGCTGGCCGCCGGGTGCGCAGACTGGTCGCGCCATATGCGAATCCTCGAGCAGCAGCTGGCTGCGACCGGTGCTTATGTGGCCGGTGACAGCTTTACGCTGGCCGATATCCCCATCGGGCTTTCGGTCAATCGCTGGTTCGAAACGCCCTTCGAGCACCCTCACCTGCCGGCTGTGCGGGATTACTACCAACGGCTGAGCGAGCGTGCAGGCTTCCTGGCCCATGGCCGTAACGGGATGGCGTAGGGACAGCGTCAACCACGCATGCCGGCCAGCAACATGGCCATGAACATGCGCACTTGCGTGCGGTGCGCAGGCATGTCCAGCGTCTCACTGCTGCACAGGCGCAGCAGCTGCAAGTGCCCATAGTCGTTGATCAGAAACGCCGCATAGCCGACATCCAGGTCGGCCCGCAGCTTGCCGCTGTCGCACAGGTCTTGCAGCAGGTGCTTGAGCTCCTCGACCAATGCGTCGTTGACCCGCTTGTAGGCGGCGGGCAACGCCTGCTGGTCACCGCCCAGCAGCGGCAGCAAGGGCGGCAGGATCTCGCGCCATAGCGGCGCGGGCAGCACCGCGAAGGCGTAGTCGGTGAGGTGCTCCTCGTAACAGCACAAGGCATCCAGCGCATCGTCGAATTCTGGCAGGCGGCGGCGCGCCTGGGTGACGGCGCGGTGGTCCGCCTCGCGCAGCTTTTCCAGAAGAATCTCCTGTTTGCTGCCGAAGTAGGCGAATACCGTGGGCACAGACACCGCCGCCAGGCGCGCGATCTGCTCCATGGTGGTGGTCTGGTACCCCTGCGCCTCGAACAGGCCCAGCGCCGTACGGCTGATCGTCTCCCGGCGCATGGCCTTCTGCTGTTCGCGTAACCCGCTCACGTCATTACCTTTGTCGAACCCGATTGGTCGGGGAGGCCAGCATACAACATCACCGAACCGGTAAATTATTTTATTGACTAAAACTTTTTATCGACGCAAAACTAGCGCGGCATTTTGACCCAGGGAGTCGCCATGACCGCCGCTGCAGACCTTATCATCCATAACGCCCGCATCTACACCGTCGACCCGCACCAACCCTGGGCCGATGCCGTGGCCATCCAGGGCGAGCGCATCCTGCGCGTGGGCGACAACGCCAGTGTCATGGCCCATGCCGGCCCATCCACCCGTTTGCTGGATGCTGACGGCAAACTGGTGCTGCCTGGCTTCGTCGAATCGCACTGGCACTTTTCCAGCACCGCGTTCGCCTTCCAGGCTCTGGTCAACCATGAAGACCCGCACCAGGTGCTGGCCCTGCTCAAACAGTACGTCCAGGCCAACCCCACCGAGAAGGCCATCACCGGCATGGGCTGGATACAGCCGCTGATGCCGGCCGACATGCTGCGCCGTGAAGTGCTGGACGCCATCTGCCCAGACAAACCGGTGTGCCTGTTGTCCACCGACTACCACACCATGTGGGTCAACAGCTTTGCCCTGCAAGCGGCGGGCATCGACCGCGACACCCCCGCGGTGGAAGAAGGCGCCAGCTGGTTCGAGAAAGACCCGGTCACCGGCGAACCCACTGGCATCATCATCGACTGCGCGGCTTACTCGCTGCTGATGCAACGTTTGAGCGAGGCTGGCTACCTGCCGACGGGGATCGACCTGTACCTGCGTTCGATCCCGTTCTGGCAAGAGAAGCTGGTGGCTGCCGGCATCACTACGGTATTCGACGCAGGCTTCCTCGACCCCAGCGGCGACCAGGCGCTGCTGTATGAAACCCTGCAGCAACTGGAACGCGAAGCTCGCCTGAAGCTGCGCGTGGTGGGCAGCTACATCAACATGGGCACCGAACCCGACCCGGTCATCCAGCTGCAGGCCCTGCGCCAGCGCTACGACTCGCCGCTGGTGAAGGCGCAGACCCTCAAGCTGATGCTCGACGGCACCGAGCTGAACCACACCGCATTCCTGCTCGAACCCTACTGCGACAAACCCCACAGCTGTGGCTCGACCACCATGCCCGAGGCGGTGTTCGAAGAGCATGTACGCAACGCCGACGCAAATGGTATCGACGTGATGGTGCATGCGGTGGGTGATGCAGCGGTGCGCATGGCCCTGGACGTGTTCGAACGCACCTTCGCCTGCAACCCGCCGCGCGACCGACGGCATGTGATCACCCACGCCTTCCTCACCCACCCCGACGACATCCCGCGTTTTCGCCGCATTGGCGTCATGGCCAACACCCAGTTGCAGTGGGGCGTGGTCGATGCCTATGCCGAGGCGATCCAGCAGTCGTACGGGTTCAAGCGTTGGGCCTCGATGTACAAGTTCCGCACCTTCATCGACCAGGGTGTGACCGTGTCTATCGGCATGGACGGGCTGGTGTGCCAGTGCCGCTGCCAGCACAAACCGGTGGAGCACATCGAGTCGGGCCACACCCGCCAGCTCAGCGGCGAGCCCGATGCACCGGTGATGCCTGATGCCAACGAGCGCCTGAGCATTCCCCAACTGATTGCCGCTTACACCCTCAACGGCGCCTACCAGTTGGGCCTGGAAAAAGAGATTGGCTCGATTACCGAGGGTAAACGGGCAGACATCATCATCATGGAGCAGGACCTGTTCGAGCTGGATCGCTACCAGATCGGTAAAACGGACGTGGCCATGACCTTGATGAACGGCCGTATCACACACGATGCAGGCACCCTCCCCCACGCCTGATCCGAGCGCTGCGGCCTGCGGGCCGCACTACCTGCTTCACCCGGGAAACCCTCGATGCACAACAATAAAAATACCCTGCTTCTGCGTGCCGCCCTGATCTACATCGCCGCCACGGCGCTGATCATCATCGGTGTGCAACCGATTTTCATTGGCCTGGTCGGCGAACGCCTGCACCTGGACCTCAGCCAGCAAGGCTGGGTGCTGTCGGTAGAAATGATCGGGACTTTACTCGGCAGCCTGCTGCTGCCCGGACTAGGGCGGCGCTTTGGTGGCCGTGGTTTCTACGTGGCCTGCGCGCTGGTGGCGATGGCATTGAACCTGCTCAGTGGCGCGTTGGACTCACTGCCGGCGCTGATCGCCTGCCGCCTGGCCTGTGGCGTGGCCACGGGCCTGTTGTATGCCGGGGCGATCAGTGGGCTGGGGCGCCTGCCCGGGCAGGACCGCTCGTATGGGCTGTCGCTGCTGATTCAGACCGCCGTGTTTGCCCTGTACGCCACCTGCATGCCGCAATTGGCTGAGGTATCTGGCAACCGTTGGGCGATCGCGTCGATCGGCTTCTGGTTCGTATTGATCGCCCTGGCAGCGCTTGCCATCCCCACCCGGATGCATCGCGAGGCGCCCCGGCAACTGGCGCAGGGCGGTGGCGGCTCAGCCATGCTCGGGCGCTATGCCTTGCTGGGGATGCTGTGCTTGCAGCTTGCCATCTACTGCATCTGGGGCTTTGTCGACCCGCTGTCGCGTGAGCGTGGGATCGCGCCGGTGGACGTAGGCTGGGCGTTCGGCCTGGGGATACTCGGCGGCTTGCCCGGCGGGGCGCTACCCAGCGTGCTTGGCGGGCGAGTACCGCGCGGGCCGATGATCGGCTTCGGTTCGCTGCTGGTGTTGCTGTCGATCGTGCTGCTGGCGCGCTACAGCCACGATGCACAACAGCTTTGCGGCGCATTGTTGCTGATGAACTTTGGCTGGGTACTGGCGCTGACCTACTACATGGGCGCAATCGCCACCAATGACCCGCAGGGCACGCTGACCCCGTGGGTGAGCACTCTGCAAGTGGCGGCTGCGGCCGCGGCGCCGGCATTTGTCGCCGTGCAGCAGCAGAGTGCGGGGCGGGAGATGATTTTCGTGAGTGCCGGGGCGGCGATCGTGCTGGGCTTTGCGCTCAAGTGTGCGGCGGGAGTTGTTCATCGCAGGGCCAGGCCGGCGTAATGACTGAAGCTCGACAGGCACCGCAGCGCCGGTGCCATGCACCGCAGCGCCTGCATCACCAGTAAGGACGATGCTGCATTCTACCGCAGGATATCGGACATACTTACCTTGCCAGGCCGTGGTATGGCCGCAGACTGCGCGAAGCTGACAACACAGGATGCTGCCGCGCAGGGAACGTCTGCCCTGCTGCGCCCTCCCACAGTAATGCAGGGCGAACGGCGCGCTGCCCATTCATGTTTGGAGAACAGGCTCAGATGAAAAAGATCCTGATGGTGCTGACATCCCACGATCAGTTGGGCGATACCGGCAAAAAAACCGGCTTCTGGCTGGAGGAGTTCGCCGCACCTTACTACGTGTTCATCGATGCCAACGCCGACGTCACCCTCGCCTCGCCCAAAGGCGGGCAGCCGCCGCTGGACCCCAAGAGCGACGAGGACGATGCGCAAACCGATGCGACCCGGCGTTTTCGCAGTGATACCGAGGGGCAGATGGCGTTGGCCGACACAGTACCGCTGAGCGAAATCGACCCTTACGACTTCGACGCCGTGTTTTATCCCGGTGGCCATGGGCCGCTGTGGGACTTGGCCGAGGACAACGACTCCAAGACGCTGCTCGAAGCCTTCTATGCGTCCAACAAACCGATTGCCGCCGTGTGCCATGCGCCGGGTGTGTTCAAGAACGTCAACGCGCCAGACGGCCATCCTGTGGTCAAGGGCAAGAAAGTGACCGGGTTCGCCAACAGCGAGGAAGACGCTGTGGGGCTGACCGATGTGGTGCCATTTCTGGTCGAGGACATGCTCAAGCGCAATGGCGGTGAGTATTCCAAGGGCCCGGACTGGGCAAGCCATGTGGTCGAGGACGGGCACCTGATCACCGGGCAGAACCCGGCATCGTCCGAGGCGGTGGCCACGGCGCTGCTCAAGCGCCTGGCAAGCGAATAGGGCCGCTGCACCATGACGCTGAACGCACTCATCTGCGGCGCCAGCCAGGGCATCGGCCTGGCGCTTTGTGAACAGCTGCTGGCACGCGATGACATGGCGCGGGTGTGGGCGGTGTCGCGCCAGGCCAGGGGCAGCGAAGCCCTGGCCGCGCTCGCCGCTGCACATGGCGAGCGCCTGGTGCGCATCGATTGCGACGCCCGCAACGAACAGTCCCTTGAAGCACTGGCCCGTGAGGTCGGCCGCACCTGCACGCACCTTGATCTGGTCATAAGCACCTTGGGCATTCTGCAGCGCGACGGTGCCAAGGCGGAAAAGGCCCTGGCCCAACTTGACCTGGCTGGCCTGCAGGCCAGCTTCGCGACCAACGCGTTCGCGCCGGTGCTGCTGCTCAAGCACCTGCTGGCGCTGCTGCGCAAGCAGCCCTGCACCTTTGCCGCGCTGTCGGCCAGGGTCGGGTCCATCGGCGACAATCGCCTGGGCGGCTGGTACAGCTACCGCGCCAGCAAGGCCGCGTTGAACCAGTTGCTGCATACGGCAAGCATCGAACTCAAACGCATCAACCCAGCTTCCACGGTGCTGGTGCTGCACCCCGGCACCACCGATACGCAGCTTTCCCAACCGTTTCAGGCCAATGTGCCCGCCGAGCAATTGTTTGAACCTGCGTTCGCGGCGCAGCGCATCCTTGAGCAGATTGGCCGGCTTGGGCCGGCGGACAGTGGCAGCTTCTGGGCGTGGGATGGTCAGCCGATTACCTGGTGATGTTGCCAAGTTTGAAGACAGTGACGGGTGCATGGCTCGGGTGTTCTGGCGCTCGATCCAGACAGCGCTGAAAACCCCGCCCCATGCACCTGACAGGGCACTCCTCAATCCGCGAAGTTGATCACCATCCGACCCTTGATCTTACCTTCCAGCATCTCTTCGAAAATGTCGTTGATGTCTTCGATCGGCCGCAGCGTCACCTTCGGCACCACCTTGCCTTGCGCGGCAAATTCAAAGGCTTCAGCCAGGTCCTGGCGGGTACCGACCAGTGACCCGACCACTTCGATGCCATCGAGCACCAGCCGCGGAATGTCCAGGCTCATGGCCTCTGGCGGCAGCCCGACAGCCACCAGCCGGCCACCGGCACGCAGCGCATCGACCGCAGAGTTGAACGCGCTTTTCGACACTGCCGTCACCACGGCCGCATGCGCGCCACCGGTTTGCGCCTGGATGACTGTGGCTACATCCTCACTGCGCGCATTGACCACCAGGTCGGCGCCCATCTCACGGGCGAACGCCAGCTGTTCATCATTCACATCGATCGCGATGACCCGGGCGTTGAAGACATTCTTCGCATACTGCAAGGCCAGGTTGCCCAGCCCGCCGAGGCCATAAACCGCAATCCACTGCCCAGGGCGGATGTTGGACGATTTCACCGCTTTGTAGGTGGTCACACCAGCGCAGGTGATGCTGCTGGCGGCAGCCGAGTCGAGCCCGTCGGGCACCTTTACCGCGTAGTCGGCCACCACGATGCACGCCTCGGCCATGCCGCCGTCGACGGTATAGCCCGAGTTCTTCACCTCACGGCACAGCGTTTCGTTACCGCTGTTGCAGTACTCGCAGTGGCCACAGCCCTGGAAGAACCACGCCACGCTGGCCCGGTCGCCCGGCTTGAGCGAAGTGACGCCCGGCCCTACCTCCACCACCACGCCAATCCCTTCGTGGCCGAGGATCACACCGGTCTTGTCACCGAAATCGCCATTCTTGACGTGCAGGTCGGTGTGGCACACGCCACAGCACTGCATCTTCAGCAACGCTTCACCGTGCGCAAGCGGGCGCAGGGTTTTTTCCACCACGTCCACACGGCGCCCTTTTGCAACAACTGCAGCTTTCATGAATGCCTCCTTGATTACCTGAGTGAGCTTGAGTTGAAGGGTTCAGCATAGTGGTGGTTTGGCCGCAGGACTTGCTGCAGGTCAGGGTCTGTGACGGTAGGTGCCCGGGTTTGCTAGGATTCGAGCCTAGCCTGCTGACAAGGCGCCCCTGCACCATCACCAGGAAGCCCGCCATGCCCTACCCCATCGAACAGAAACTCGTCGTCGGCGTCGCCTCCAGTGCACTGTTCGACCTGACCGTCTCGGACGATATCTACCAGACAGATGGCGTGGAAGCCTACCGCCTGCACCAAGAGGCCAACCTCGACGTACCCTTCCCCAAAGGCGTGGCATTCCCCTTCATCCGCCGCTTCCTGAGCATCAACAAGGCCTTCCCCGAGCAGTTGCCGGTAGAAGTGGTGCTGCTGTCGCGCAACTCACCCGAAACCGGCCTGCGGGTGTTCCGCTCCATCGCCCATTACGGCCTGGACATCACCCGTGCCGCATTCATGTCCGGCCGCTCGCCCTACGAATACATCCCCGCCTTCAACGCCTCGCTTTTTCTCAGCGCCCACGAAGGCGACGTGCAGCGTGCCATCGACGCCGACTACCCCGCCGGCCTGGTGCTGCCGAGCAAGATCTATGATGACGAGATCGACACCGAATTGCGGGTGGCCTTCGACTTCGATGGGGTGATTGCCGATGACGAAGCGGAGAGCGTGTACAAAGAGCGCCAGGACCTGAATGAATTCCAGGCCCATGAACATGCGCACAAGGCCATTCCGCACCAGCCGGGGCCGTTGGCGGACCTGTATCGCAAGCTTTCGCTGATTCGCACGCTCGAAGATCAGAAGCTGGTGCAGGACCCGGCATACAAACGCATCCTGCGTATCGCCATCGTCACCGCGCGCAATGCCCCGTCACATGAACGGGTGGTGACGACCTTGAAGGACTGGGGTGTTTCACCGGATGAATCGTTCTTTCTTGGGGGAATGGAGAAGAGCCGCGTGCTGTCGATTCTCAAACCACACATGTTCTTCGATGACCAGCGCAGCCATCTGATGTCGGCGGCAGGGGACTTGCCGATGGTGCATGTGCCGTTTGGGGTAGCCAACAAAACGCTGGAGCGGCGCCCGAGCGAGGTGGTCAACACGACCACGGCACGCTTGAAGATGGGTTGAAAGCGCCGCTTCAGCCACTTCAATCGAACGCCCCGTTCACCACCTCATAAATGATCCCCGTGGCGACAGCCACCAGGATCAGGTCAACCCCGGCCTGCATCCACTCGTAACCGTCGTAATGAGGCAACTGCCCAAGCAGCCGGCCATCGAGCTTCTTGGCGATACCGGGCGGCAGTGGCTTGCCCCGCGCCAGGTTTTTCTGGATGCCCGGCGGCAATGCGGGGCCAGGGCTCCAATAGCTGCGGTGGCCACCCAGAATGCCCAGCACATCCCCCCGGTCGATCGACGGCCCGCCATGCCAGTCATCGCTACCCGAGCCACCCTTTTTGCCGCCAGCGTTGCCTTGCCCTTGGGCATGCGGAGCCTGCCCCTTGCCTTGCCCATGCCCCTTATCGTTGCCATTACCGTTGCCTTTGCCGTTACCCGGGTCGGCGAGCGCAGCGCCCGACGCCGCGAGCAATGCCACTGACGTTACAGCGGCAATCAGAGCGTTCAACTTGGCCATGAGAGCATCCTTTGCGGTGTAGAGGCTTGTTGAAATGTAGACGACGTTGCAATCATCGACAGCAGGCCAGCGCGCCTGGCAGGCTCAGCACATGGCGCCTACAACGTGGTAGGCATGCCGCGCCGGTCCAGCTCGAACACCTTGGTACGCTGCAGGCAATCGCGCAACCACAGGGCAGCCCTGCCCGGCCGGCGCTGCTGATGCCACAGCAGGTCGACGCCGACCAGCCAGTCGGTGTGCGGATAGGCCTGCAGCTGCAACTCGATCAGTTCACCGGCATCCAGCTCCCGCTGCACCAGCTGCCGTGGCAGGGTCGCCCAACCCAGGCCACCGCGCACCATTTCCACCAGCGCCAGGTAGCTCTCGGCCTGCCAGAGCTGCGCGGTACGCAGGTATTCGCTGCTGGGCAGCTTTTGCGCGTGGGCGAAGAAGGCCAGGCGGCGGTGGGCGTGCAGGTCGGCGAAGGTGCAGGTTTGCAGTTGCGCCAGCGGGTGGGTGGCGTGGCAGACATGAGCCATGATCAGTTTGCCCAGCTGCTGGAAGGCCAATGCAGGCGGGTAGCCCGGCTGGGAAAAAGCGATGCCCAGGTCTGCCTCACCTTTAAGCACCATGTCGCTGACATCGCCGTGCACCGGGTGGCGAATCAGCAAGTCGACGAAGGGGAACGCCTGATCGAACGCTTTGAACACCGGGATCAGTGACCCATACGGCACCTCGATGGCGAGCGTGAGCGCAGGCTCGGCCTGCTGCGCCAGGTTGTCGGCGCTGCCCTCCAGAGCATAGCAACGCTCAAGGATGCCCTCGGCCCGTAGCAGCAGTTTATGCCCGGCGGCGGTCAATGCCGGAATGCGGCTGCTGCGGTCGAACAACTCCACGCCCAGGTCGGTTTCCAGGTTGCTGATTGCAGCGCTGACGGTGGACTGGGTGCGCCCCAGCCGCCGCGCCGCTGCCGAAAACGAGCCCGCCTGTACCGCGGCGACGAACATCTGCAATTGCTCCAGCGAAAAGCGCATCCCAACCCCCTGCCCTGCCACATGATCCATCGATGCTAACGATGGTTACTCATTTGTTCCATCGTTCATTTCGCCGGATCATCGGCCTCGACCACGCTTGCAGCTGCCCTGTTCAAACCTGCGCTGCGTGTCACTCCAGGCGCCGAAAACAACGAAAAGAGCCGCACCTTCAGGAGATTCACGCCATGAGCCCAAGCAAGGTCCACGCTGTAGACGAAGTATTACCGCTGCGGCAACTGTTCACCTTTGGCCTGCAGCACGTGCTGGTGATGTATGCCGGCGCGGTCGCGGTGCCGCTCATCCTCGGTAGCGCACTGGGCCTTACCCAGGCGCAGATCGTGACGCTGATCAACGCCAACCTGTTCACCTCGGGCATCGCCACACTGATCCAGACCCTAGGTTTCTGGCGCTTCGGGGCACGCCTGCCGTTGATCCAGGGCTGCTCGTTCATCGCGCTGGCACCGATGATCATGATCGGCAAGCAGTACGGCCTGCAGGAGGTGTTTGGCGCCGTGATTGCCGCCGGCGCCATCACCATCGGCCTCGCGCCGCTGTTCAGCCGGCTGCTGCGCTTTTTCCCGCCGGTGGTGATCGGCAGCCTTATCACCATCATCGGTATCTCGCTGATGCCTGCGGCGGCCATCTGGCTGGGTGGCGGCGACCCGGGTGCACCGGACTTCGGCAACCCCGCCAACCTGCTGCTGGGCATGGCGACGGTCGCCATCACGCTGCTGGTGTATGCGCGCTTTTCAGGCTTTATCGGCAACCTCAGCGTGCTGATCGGCCTGCTGTGCGGCAGCCTGCTGGCCGCAGCCTTTGGCATGACGCACTTCGGCAAGGTCAGCGAAGCCGCCTGGGTCGAGCTGAGCCCACCCATGGCCTTCGGTGCGCCGCAGTTCTCCACCACGCCAATCCTCATCATGGTGCTGGCGATGCTGGTGATCATGGCCGAGACCACGGGCAACTGCCTGGCCATCGGCAAACTGGTCGGCAAGCCCACAGATACCAGCACACTAGGCAACGCTTTCCGGGCAGACGGCCTGTCGACGATGCTCGGCGGGCTGTTCAACAGTTTCCCGTACAACGCCTTCACCCAGAACACCGGGCTGATCGCGCTTTCCAACGTCAAGAGCCGCTTCGTGGTCGCCGCTGCCGGCGCAATCATGGTGCTGATGGGGCTGTTTCCGAAACTGGGCGCGCTGATCGCCGCCGTGCCCACGCCGGTACTGGGCGGGTGCGCCATCGTCATGTTCGGCATGACCACGGTGGCCGGTATCCAGGCGCTTTCACGCGTGCCTTTCGAAGGTACCCGCAACGGCATCATCGTCGCCGTTTCGATCAGCGTCGGCGTATTGCCAATGTCGTTCCCGGCGCTTTTCCATCACCTGAGCGGCCCGCTCAAGCTGGTGCTGGAGAGCGGCATTTTCCTCGGCGCGATCACGGCGATCACGCTCAACCTGCTGCTCAATGACGACAAGACCACAGACCCGGACCGCGCCGATGCCAGCGTGGCCAAGTGAGCCCTTTTACCCCTGCCTATCCCCAGGAGCATCCATGACCACTCCCTACACGCCAGCTGCCACCGACCTGTCCGCCCTCGACCTGGACCTGCTACGCCAGTCGATGCGCCTGGCAGAGCAGTCCAAAGCACGCGGTCGCCACCCCTTCGCGGCCATCGTCGCCGATGCCGAAGGCCGGGTGATCGCCAGCGCCGGCAACAACTCCATGCCGCCCGAAGGCGACCCCACCCAACACGCCGAACTGGTCGCTGCGGCCCTGGCAGCCAAGGCCCTGCCGCCCGAAGCACTGGCCAACTGCACGCTCTACACCAGCGCCGAACCCTGCTGCATGTGCGCCGGTGCCGTGTACTGGACCGGTATTGGCCGGGTGGTGTATGCGCTGTCGGAACATACACTGCTCGGGCTGACCGGGGACCATCCGGAAAATCCGACGTTTTCCTTGCCGTGCCGTGAGGTGTTCGCCCGTGGTCAGCGTGATGTGATCGTGCACGGCCCGCTGTTGGAGGACGAAGCAGCGGCTGCGCACAAGGGGTTCTGGAAATGAGCATGGCCGCACACTGAGCCCCAAGAAGTGCCAGGCAGGGTCACCGAACTGCCTGGCACCTTGAACCGCCTGCAGGCAGCTTACTGCGGTTGGCGGTTACGTTTGGCCAGCAATGCCCGTGCGGCCACAGCAGCCACCACCAGGCCTGGTGAAGCCGCCAGCAGCACCCCGCCTACGCCCGTCCCTGCGGCCAGGATCTGCCCCGCCGCCAACGGCCCGGCCATCGAACCCAAGCGCCCGATGGCAACCGAAGCGCCCACCCCAGTGGCCCGCACCTGGGTCGAATACAGGGTCGGCGCCAGTGCGTACAGCACCAGTTGGCCGCCGATGGCGCAGTAGCCGGCAATGAACCCGGCCACGAGCATGAAGGCAAAGCTGGTCGACAGGCCAAGCCCCGCCAGCGCCGCCAGCATGCCGATGTACGCAATGAAAACCGCGCGGCGGGCGTGGCCCTTGTCCATCATCCGCCCGGTCAGGAACGAGCCCGCCGCACCGCCGAGGTTGAACAGGATCTGCACCGTGCCTGCCTGTGGGCGGCTGAAACCTTGCCCGATCAACAACGACGGCAACCAGTTGAGCAGCATGTACAACACGGTCAGGGTAAAGAAGCACGCCACCCACAGCAGCAGGGTGCGGCTTGCATGCCCCGGCCCGAACAGCTGGGCCAGCATGCCTTGGCCGGCAACCTTCTCACCGGTTTGGGCACGAAACGCCTGGGACTCTTTCAGCCATACCACCAGCACCAGGGCGATGACGATCGGTGCGATACCACCCACGTAGAACACCACACGCCAGTCTTCGCCCAATGGCGCCATGCCGATGATCGAAGCGATGGCGCCGCCCAGGGGCACGCCACAATACGTGATGCTCACGGCGGTGCTGCGCAGCCGCTCGGGCGCCGCTTCACTGGCCAGGGCGATCAGGATGGGCAACGCGGCACCCAGTCCC
>NZ_MOMO01000228.1:29486-60543 GCF_009933855.1 Pseudomonas sp. SG-MS2
CGGCAAGCCAACCGCCGATGAATGCACCGGGCAGCAACCCCAGCAGCCCTGCACTGAACACCCAGCCAAGCATCGCCGGCGTCAGCGCGAACGCCTTGGCCATGTGCGGTGCGGCGATGCCGGTAGCCTGAAGGTCGAGGCCTTCGAGCAATGCCACGAGAAAACACAGGCCGATGGTAAGCACCGGCTTGCTTGAAGAAGGGGATGAATCACGCATGGGTAAGCCCTTTTGTTGTTATGCGTTGGGTTAGGATCAAAGCCTGAACGTGGCACGTAACGAGATGAACGAAGAATCTTCCCCTCCGGCGTCCTTGATGGCGGAACTGACGTCGTAGTACTTCAGGTCGACGTCCAGGGTCAGGTTGGGTGTTGCCAGCCAACGGGTGTTGGCACGGTAGATGGTGCCCACATGGCGCCCGGTACCACGGGTATTGGCCAGCAGGCTCATGCCAGGCATGTACACACCGTCTTCTGCACGCTGCTTCCACACTTCGAAGACGCCCGGTTCGAAGCGCAAGGTACGCCAGGGTGAAAAGCCGAACGTCGGCCCCACCACGATGATGTTGCTCAAGGTGGTCAGGCTGGCCTCGCCATAAACGCCGTTGCGCGGGAACAGCGGGTCGAAGGTGTTGACCTTGCCATCGCCCAGCTCGCGGTCACCGCTGGCGGCGTCGATGCGCATGCCCAGCCGGGGCTGCCAGGCATGCGCGAAGGTGTAGCCGGTATCGCTGGACAGCGCCCAGGCACGGATCGAGGCATTGCCCAGGTGCCCGGTCTGCCCGGCCAGGTTCCAGCTCCAGTCCAGCGCCTGCTGGCGGCCAAACAGCCGCGTGCCGAAGGTATAGCGTTGCTCGTCGCCCGCTTCACCGGCCAGGCTGCGGTCATCGGTTTCAAGGCCGAAGGCGAACAGGTCGATGTTCCAGGCCGCCGTCAGCGGGAAGGTGCCATACAGGCCATAGAATTTCACTGCGTTGTTGCTGCCATCGTCCCAGCTATCCTCGCCGGTCTTGAGCGGCCGAAACGCGAAGGCGTCGAGCTTGCGGCCGTCCTTGAGGTTGAGGCTGGCGCGCACGCCGTCGAAGCTCAGGCGGATGTTGGGCGAGTCCCGGTAGGTGACCCAAGCCTGGTCACCAAGCCCCATCTCCTGGCGGCCGATGCGGGTGGTGTAACGCCCCTGGGCAAAATCATGGTTGAAATCGACGAAGGCCTGGCGCACTTCATTGCGGCTTTCATCATTTGGGGAGTACAGGTCCTTGCCGAAAGCCCGGGTGTTCTCCACCTGGACGAAGGTGCGCACAGCATCATCGAACAGATGCAGGTCGGCGTGCGCCTGCAAGCGCTGCATCAAATAAGAGTCGTCGTTCAACCCGCGCAAGCCAAAAAAAGGCTTGTTGAATACATCGGCCCGGTAACGGGCTTCGGCCCCCAGCTGCAGCCAGGCCGACTCGGACAAGCGATGGTAGCGCACCCCATCGAACGGGTCGCTGGCCTTGGCCGGGGCATCCAGGAACCGATAGTCCTCAACCCAGCGAGGCGCACCGGGCCGGCCTGGCCGGCTCTGTTCAAGCGGACTGGCCGCCTGCACGCATTGGCCTATCGAAAGCAGTACAACGGGCACCCACCACCGGTTCAACGGCCTGGTCATCAGAATTTCCCTTTACTTGTTTTTATGAAATTGGATAACTCTGTTAACGATTATTTTTGTTAACCATCTTGTCGTCAATAGGGCGAGTGAAACTACCTGATATCAGGCAGATCCAGCGTTCGTTTATCGAACGTTTTTTTCGCAGGTGCCTGCGCAGCCGCACAAATGGCCGTTAACATGGACGTTGCGGGCTCTCTACCTTGCGGGAACGCCGCCACGACTCTAATCAAAACAAAAAGAGCATCCTCATGAACTGCCTCAAACCTCTTGCCGCTCTCGGCTTGCTCATGCTCGGCGCAAGCCAGGCCCTGGCCTCGCCAACCGTTAAACAACCAAACATTCTGCTGATCGTCGCCGATGACCTCGGCTTCTCGGACCTGTCGGCCCTGGGCAGCGAAATCCAGACGCCCAACCTGGACAAACTGCTGACCGACGGCCGCCTGATGCTGGACTTCCATGCCGCGCCAAGCTGCTCCCCTACCCGCGCCATGCTGATGTCTGGCAACGACCCGCACTTGGCCGGGCTGGGCATGATGGCCGAAGCACGCAAGCGCTTGCCGGCCGGCGCTCAGGTGCGCGCCGGTTACGAAGGGGTCCTGGGCAGCAATGTCGCCACCCTGGCAGAACTGCTGCACGATGCTGGCTACCGCACCTACATCTCCGGCAAATGGCACCTGGGCATGCAGCCCGCGCAGCAGCCCCAGAGCCGTGGTTTCGACCAGGCCTACGTGCTGCTCGAAGGGGGCGCCGCGCATTTCAAGCAGGCCAACATGGCGCTGCAGCCCAACTACAGCTCGACCTTCCGCCACAATGGCGAGCCCATCGAACTGCCCGACGACTTCTACTCCACGACCTGGTTCACCGACCGCCTCATCGCCGCCATCGACGACGGCAAGGCCAGCAACAAACCCTTCTTTGCCTTTGCCGCCTACACCGCGCCGCACTGGCCCTTGCAGGCACCGGATGAATACCTGGCGCAATACCGCGGCCGCTACGACCAAGGTTATGAGGTGATTGCCCGCGAGCGCCTGGCGCGTCAGCGCAAGGCCGGGCTGGTGCCAGCGGACTTCCCGCTGGAGCCGCAACTGGAGGGCGTACCGGGCTGGGCATCGCTGACAAAACAGCAGCAACAGCAATCGGCGCGCACCATGGAGGTCTACGCGGCCATGGTGGCGGCCCTGGATGCCGAGGTCGGGCGCCTGGTCGATCACCTGCGCAAAACCGGTGAACTGGACAACACGCTGGTGCTGTTCATGTCCGACAACGGGCCGGAAAATGCCACCCGCGTCGACCCCAACTGGATCAAGGAAAACTTCGATACCCGCCTGGCCAACTACGGGCGGCGTGATTCGTTCCTGATGATCGGCTCGGCCTGGGCCCAGGTCAGCGCCCTGCCCAGCCGCCGCTACAAGATGACCACCTACCAGGGCGGCATCCGCGTGCCCGCCTTCGTTTACCACCCGGCCACCATCAAGGCCGGACGCAGCGATGAGCTGGCCAGTGTCCGGGACATCATGCCGACGCTGCTGCAACTGGCCGGCGCGCCGATGCCCGGCATCAACTACCGCGACCGCGCCATCGTTCCGCCGCAGGGCACCTCGGCACTGGACTACCTGCAAGGCAAGGACACCCGGATCCACGCCCATGACGAGGCCCTGGGCTGGGAAATCAACGGCAGCGCCTCGTTGCGCAAAGGGCCGATGAAACTGCTGTGGGATGCTACCGATGGCACCCCGGCCTGGCACCTGTACGACCTGAGCAACGACCCTGGCGAGCACCATGACATCGCAGCCGCACACCCCCGGCAAGTGAGCGACCTGCTGCGCGACTGGAAGGCCTATGCCCAACGCAGCAATATCGCCATCGACGCTGACGGGCGCCCGGCAAGCCCCGCCCTGCCCCTGGCCAGCAAGCCATGATTGCGCGGGTAGCCGGTTGCGCGTTGGTCGCCGCCGGCTTACTCGCCGTGGCCTACGGCGCCTGGCCACAAGCCCCGGCGCCGGTACTGCTGTGCGAGGGCTACAGCGGCTTGCCCGCCAGGCACGATGGCATGGTGCACGTGCCGGGCGGCGCGTTCACCTTCGGTTCCGACCGTTTCTACGATGAAGAAGGCCCGCCACACGCGGCAAAGGTGTCGGGCTTCTGGGTCGACAGGCACCCGGTCACCAACGCCCAGTTCGCCCGGTTCGTGGCAGTTACCGGTTACCTTACCCAGGCTGAACGGGGCATCAGCGCCGAGGTGGACCCCACCCTGCCCGACACGCTGCGCGTGCCGGGCGCAATGGTGTTCCAGCAGGGGCCGAAGGTGCTCAACCCGGGCTGGCAGTTTGTGCCAGGGGCCAGCTGGCGCCACCCGCAGGGCCCTGGCAGTGACCTGGCAGGGCTTGAAAACCACCCGGTGGTGCAAGTGACACTGGAAGATGCACAAGCCTACGCGCGCTGGGCTGGCCGTGCCCTGCCCAGCGAAGCGCAACTGGAATACGCCATGCGTGGCGGGCTGGAAGATGCCGACTTCAGTTGGGGCAAGACTGAGCTGCCCAAGGGCAAGCTGATGGCCAATACCTGGCAGGGCCAGTTCCCCTACAACAACACGGCCGCTGACGGCTTCACCGGCACCTCACCGGTAGGCTGCTTCCCGGCCAACCGGTTCGGCGTGTTCGATGCGGGGGGCAATGTCTGGGAGCTGACCCGCACGGGTTATCGCCCGGGCCACGATGCGCAACGCGACGCGGCCTTGGACCCGCCCGGCCCCGCCTTGAGCGAAAGCTACGACCCCGCCGAGCCGGGCATACCGGTGGCGGTGATCAAAGGCGGCTCGCACCTGTGCTCGGCAGACCTGTGCATGCGTTACCGGCCCTCGGCGCGCCAGCCTCAGCCGGCCTTTATCGCGACCTCGCACGTGGGGTTCAGAACGGTTCGCCAATGAACGGCAATGGGCAGGCGGCCGCCTCGATGGCTGCCACCTGCCGGTCGAAGTCTGGCAGCAGATAGTTGAAAAAGAAGGTGGCGCTTTCGTGCTTCTCGCGCCGTAGCGGCGCTTCGGCCGGCAACGCCTCGAGGCAGCGAACGGTGCGGGCCCAGGCAAAAGCCTGCAGTGCCGTGGCGCACAACTGCAGGAACGCCCCGGCCGCGCGGTAGGGGTATTCCGGGCCGTGCGCAGCACTGCGCTCGACCTCGGCAACCACCCCTTGCAACCGGTCGCAGACCGTACCGAGCGCCTCGGCAGCGCCGCCCTGGCCGGCCCCGGCCTCGGCACGCAGCTCGCCCAGCAGCAGCGCAAAGCCTTCACCACTATCGCCCAGCACTTTGCGCAACAACAGGTCGTTGGCCTGAATTTCGTTGGTGCCTTCGTAGATCATCGCAATCCGGCTGTCGCGCAGCACCTGCTCGATGGGGAATTCGCAGGTGTAGCCATAGCCGCCAAACACCTGCAGCGCTTTGCTCGACAGGCTGAAACCGTAGTCGGTGAACGCCGCCTTGATGATCGGCGTCAGCAACGCCGCCAGTGTTGACGCTTTGGCACGCAGCGCAGGGTCATCAGAGGCGTCGGCCACATCCAGCCAGTGCGCCGTCCAGTAACCCAAGGTGCGCATGCCTTCGGTACGCACCCGCAATTCCAGTAACGTCAGGCGCATGGCGGGGTGCAGGTGGATGGGGTCGGCAGCGGCGCCCGGCGAATGGCCGGGTGCGCGCATCTGGCGACGCTCCAGCGCGTAGTCACGGGCCAGTTGCCAAGCCGCTTCGGCGTGCCCCAACCCTTGCAGGCCGACATGCAACCTGGCGGAATTCATCATCACGAACATGGCCGCCAGGCCACCGTGCGCCTGCCCCACCAGCCAGCCCTTGGCCCCCTCGAAGCGCAGCGCACAGGTGGCGCTGCCGCGAATGCCCATTTTGTGCTCCAGGCCATCGCACTGCACCCCGTTGCCCACACCGCCCTCCAACCCGTTGGGCACCAGCAGCAATGACAGCCCACGGCTGCCTGCCGGTGCATCGGGCAAACGCGCCAGCACCAGGTGCAGGATGTCGCGGGTCAGGTCGTGGTCGCCCCCGGAAATGAACAGCTTGTTGCCGGTGACCGCGTAGCTGCCGTCGCCCAGCGGTTCGGCACGGCAGCGCAGCAAGGCAAGGTCACTGCCGGCCTGCGGCTCGGTCAGGCACATGGTGGGCAGGCTTGCGCCGCTGACGATGCCGGGCAGGTAACGCGCCTGCAATTGGTCGCTGCCATGGGCCTTCAGGCACAGGTAGGCGCCATGGGCGATGCCGGTGTACATGGCCCAGCCATGGTTGCTGGCAAAGAGCATCTCCTGAACCGCCGCATCCAGCACCAACGGCAAGCCCTGGCCGCCGAACCGGGGCTCACAGGCCAGCGCCGGCCAGCCGCCGTCCACGTAGGCGCGATAGGCCGCCGCAAAGCCGTCCGGTGTGTGCACCCTGCCCTGCTCCAGGCGGCAGCCCTGGCGGTCGCCCGGTGCATTCAACGGCGCCAGTACCTGTTCGCTGAAGCGGGCAGCCTCCTGCAGCACCTGCAGGGCCAGTTCGAGATCGACGTCGGCGTAGGCTGGCAGGTGCTGCCACTCCTGTTCGGCCCTCAGCCAATGCTCCAGCACGAATTGCATGTCCTGCAGGGGAGCCTTCCAAGCCATGGGAGTCCTCGGATTCAAGCCGCGAAGTGGGGGTTTTCGATCAGCACCGCCATGCCTTGGCCGCCGCCGATGCAGGCCGCAGCGATGCCATAACGCAGGTTGCCCTGGCGCAACTGACGGGCCAGGGTGTGCACCAGGCGCAGGCCGGTGGCAGCCAAGGGGTGGCCCAGGGCGATGGCGCCGCCATGCACGTTGAGTTTTTCCACATCCAGTTGCAGCGCTTGGGTCACTGCCAGTACCTGGGCGGCTTGCGCTTCGTTGATTTCGAAGCGGTCGATCTGCTCCAGGCGCAGGCCACTGCGTTCGAGCAGCAAGGCAATGGCCGGGGCCGGCCCAATGCCCATGGTGCTGGGGGGCACGCCCACGGCCGTGGCCATCAGCAAGCGCGCCAACGGTGGTTGGGTGCACGTGGAAAAACGCGTCACCAACGCCGCCGCCGCGCCATCGACCACTGCACAACTGTTCCCGGCGGTTTGCACGCCACCGGCGTGCACCGCACGCAGGCGGGCCAGCGCTGTGGCATCGGTCGGCCGCGGGTGGCTGTCGTGGCTGACGTGGGCCACGCCGCGTGGCAGTTCGATGCCACGTGGCAGGCAGCCTTCAGCACTGAAAGCCTCTGCCGTGACCTCGACGATTTCCTCGTCGAACCAGCCCTGCTGCTGGGCTTGCAGCGCACGCTGATGGCTGCGCAACGCCCAGGCGTCCACCACCTCTCGGCTCAGGCCGTACGCGCGTGCCAGGTTTTCTGCAGTACCGATCATGTCCACCCCGGCAGCCGGGTCGTACAACGCCTCCCAGAGAAAATCCTTGAACCCTACCGGCGCGCCAAGGCGAAAGCCGCCACGGTGTTCATACGCCGCGATCGGGTTGCGCGACATCGACTCGGCGCCAACGCACAGCACCTGCTGCACACCACTGCGCAACTGCTCCCCGGCCTGGCGCAGCAGCTCGAGGCCGGTGCCGCAGATGCGCTGCACGGCCAGTGCCGGAACAGCCTGCGGCACACCGCAGTACAGCCCGACGTGGCGCGGCAGCAGGTACGCATCGAAACTGGCCTGGGCCATGCTGCCGGCCAGCACGCTGTCCACCGCCTGCGGGCTGATGCCGGCACGCGCCAGCACCGCCCGCCCGGCCTTGATGCCCAGGTCGATCGGTGAAACCGCGGCGAGCGCACCGCCGAGGTCGACCCACGGCGTGCGCACCATCTGCACGATGGCCACATCGTCGAACGCAGTGCACAGCCCGGCGCTGCTCACGGGCGCGCCTGCGCGGGCAGCACGGTTGGGTCTTCGCCACGGTACAGCGCCTCTACCTTGTCAGCCCGGCGCTGCAACACCGCACGCTGGTTGATCGAGCCTTTGTCGGTGATCTCCCCGGCGTCGATCGATGGCGGCTCTACCAGCAGTGACAACCATTCGATCCGGCTGGCGTTGCCCTGGGCATCACGGTTCAGGCGCTCCAGCCAAGCGGCGAACCAGCTGCGCACCGCATCGCTGCCGAGCACTTCGGCATCGCTAGCCGCAGCCGGTAGCCCGGCTAGTTGCCGGCATTCGGGCAGACGCGGGAACACCAGGATGCCCAGGCATTCGCGGTCCGGCGCAGCCACCACGATGTCCTGCACATAGGGTGAGCCTTCGAGCACCGCACGGTTACGCAGCGGCCCGACACTGACGAACACCCCCGACGACAACTTGAAGTCTTCGGCAATACGCCCATCGAACATCAGGCCCTGTTCGGGCTGCTGCGCATCGGCGAGCTTCAAGGCATCGCCCGAGCAGTAAAAGCCTTCGTCATCGAACGCCTCGGCCGTTTGCTGCGGCGAACGCCAGTAGCCGGGCATGATGTGCGGGCCGCGAAAGCGTGCCTCCAGCTTGCCGTCCAGCGGCACCAGCTTCACTTCGCACCCCGGTGCCGGCAAGCCCACATAGCCTGCCAGCGACAATGGCCCGGTGGTGAACGTGCAGGATGGCGCCGCTTCGGTCATGCCCAGGCCAGCCATCATGCGGATACGCTCGCCACAGTGCTGCTCGGCAATGCGGTCCAGGCGGTCCCACACGCTTTGTGAAAGCCCGGCGGCGGCGAAGAAGAACAGCTTCATGCGGGCGAAGAACACTTCACGCAACTGTGCGTCCTGCTCCAGTGCCTTGACCAGTTCTTCCCAGCCCTTGGGCACGGTCAGGTAAGCCGTAGGGGAAATCTCGCGCAGGTTGCGCAAGGTTTCGCCGAAGCCTTGCGGGGTGGGCTTGCCGGCGTCCAGGTAGAAGCTGCCGCCGTTGTACAGCACGATGCCCAGGTTGTGGCTGCCGCCGAAGGTGTGGTTCCACGGCAGCCAGTCCACCAGCACCGGCGGTTCTTCAGCGAACACCGGGAAGGTCTGCAACAGCATCTGCTGGTTGGCGCACAGCATGCGTTGGGTGGTGACGACCGCCTTGGGCAGCTTGGTGGAGCCGGAGGTGAAGAGGAACTTGGCGATGGTGTCGGGCCCGGTAGCGGCAAACGCCGCATCGGCTGGCGCAAGGTCGCCCGGCTGCAGCAGGCTGTCGAAGCTCAGGTGCCGGCGGCCGGCGGCCTGGCCGCGCACGCTCACCACCGCCACCGATGGGTCCAGCACGGCGTCGAAGGCACGCTGGAACGGCTGGGTGTCGGTGGCGAACACCAACCCCGGCGTCAGTACCTCGCACACATGCCGCAGCTTGGCAAAGTCCTGGGACAGTAGTGCGTAGGCCGGCGACACCGGGCAATACGGGATGCCGGCGTACATGGCGCCCAAGGCGATCTGCAGGTGCTCGATATCGTTGCCGGAAAAAAGCGCCAGCGGCCGCTCGGCGCTCAGGCCAAAGCCCAGCAGGTTGGCGGCGATGGTACGTACCTGCACGAGCATCTGCGCGTAGGTGATTGTGCGCCAGGCACCGTCGGGCTGGCGCGCAGCAATGAAGGTGGTGTCCGGGCGCTGTGCGGCCCAGTGCAGCAGCCGGTCAAGCAGGCGCGCCGGCAGCGGCGCCAGGGGCTCGACGGCCTGCATGCGCAGGATGCCGTCGGCCTCGCTGAACTGCACCTGGGGATGCCCGATGGACACCTGCCGGTAGCGCGGGCTTTGACCAGGGGCGGTCGCCCCTGTGCGGGCTTGGTTATTCACGCAGGTTGCTCCTTGTTATTGTTGTACAGCCTGCCGCCGCCCGGCGGTGCGGGCGGCGGCCGATGGTGCGCGTTGCCTAGATGGGGTAATGCCTGGGGCCGTGCTGGAGGGTGACCCAGCGCAGCTGGGTGAATTGATCGATGGCGGTGCGGCTGCCGAAGCTGCCGTAGCCGCTGGCCTTGACCCCACCGAAGGGCATCTGCGCCTCGTCATGCACGGTCGGGCCGTTGATGTGGCAGATACCCGACTCCACACGCTGGGCCAAGGCCAGCGCACGGCTGGTGTCGCGGCTGAAGATGGCCGACGACAAACCGAACTCGGAGTCGTTGGCCAGCGTCAGCAAGGCTTCATCGCCCTCGGCGCGCAGCACCACTGCCACCGGCCCGAAGGACTCTTCGTGGTACAGGCGCATGCTTGCGTCGACGTTGTCCAACAGGGTGGGCTGCAAAATGCTGCCGTCCAGCTGGCCGCCGCACACCAGGCGTGCGCCCTTGGCCACGGCATCGTCGATCAGCGCCTTGATGCGCTCGCCGGCCGCACCGCTGACCAGCGAACCGAGCACCGACGTGCTGGCCTGTGGGTCACCTGCGCGCAGCCCGCCGACCTTGGCCGCCAGCTTGTCGACGAAGGTGTCGGCGATGCGGTTGTCGACCACCAGGCGCTCGGTGGACATGCAGATCTGGCCCTGGTTGAAGTAGGCCCCAAACGCTGCAGCTTCGACGGCGGCGTCCAGGTCGGCGTCATCGAGCACCAACAGCGGCGCCTTGCCGCCCAGTTCGAGCAAGGCAGGTTTCAGGTGCCGTGCAGCCAGCTCGCCGACAATGCGCCCCACTTGGGTGGAGCCGGTGAAATTCACGCGGCGCACCGCAGGGTTGGCGATCAGCCGCTCGACGATGGCGGGCGCATCGGCAGGGTCATTGCTGATCACATTGACCACGCCTTCGCCCAAGCCTGCATCGTGGAGCACCTGGCCGATCAGCCGGTGCACCGCCGGGCTGACCTCGGAGGCCTTGAGCACTACGGTGTTGCCACAGGCCAGCGGCATGGCGATGGCCCGCGTGGCGAGGATCACCGGGGCGTTCCACGGCGCGATGCCCAGCACCACACCGCAAGGGGCGCGCAGGGCCATGGCAAAGCTGCCGGGCACATCCGAGGGGATGACCTCACCGGTAATCTGCGTGGTCATGGCCGCAGCTTCGCGCAACATGTTGGCGGCCAGCTTCACGTTGAAGCCATACCAGTTGGCCATGGCCCCGGTTTCGCCGGCCGCGGCGATGAACTCGGCAGCACGCGCCTGCAACAGGTCGGCGCCGGCCAGCAAGCGGCTGCGCCGCTCACCGGGCGCCAGCGCGGCCCAGGCCGGGAACGCTGCGCTGGCGGCGGCCACCGCAGCATCGGCATCGGCCAGCGTGGCGGCAGCGGCTTGCGACACCACCTCACCGGTGACCGGGTTGCAGCGCTGGAAGGTTCGTCCATCGCTGGCGGGGCGCGACTGCCCGCCAATCAGCAAAGGCACCTGCAACATGCTCATCCCTCTTGTTGTGGTTGTAGAGAAATATCCGCAGGCTGTGGCCAGTGGCGGCACAGCCCGCCCCGGCCCTCAGCGTTTGTAAGCCTGCAGGCCCGGCTTGATGGACTTGTCGTCGAGGAACTGCTTCATGCCCTGCTCGCGACCGCCCTCGGTGTCCAGCAGGCGGGACTGGTCGAGTTTGGCGTAGAGGTAGTCTTCGTTCTGCTCCCAGGTCAGTTCGCGGCAGCGCTTGAAGCCGTTCTTGGCTGCACGCAGCACCACCGGGTTCTTCTCCAGCAGGTTCAGCGCCAGCTCGCGGGTCGTCTCGCGCAGCTGGGCCAGCGGCACGCTCTCGTTGACCAGGCCCATCTCGGCGGCTTTGGCACCGCCGAAGGTCTTGCCAGTCATGATGTAGTACAGCGACTGGCGATGGCCAACGGTATCGGCCATCGCCTTGCTGACCAGGTTGCCGGGCGGGATGCCCCAGTTGATTTCCGACAGGCCGAAGGTGGCCTCGTCGGCGCAGATGGCCAGGTCGCAGGCCACCAGCGGGCTGAAACCGCCGCCGAAGCACCAGCCGTTGACCATGGCGATGGTCGGCTTGGCGTACATGCGCAGCAGCTTCCATTGCCATTGCGAGGCTTCACGGCGGATTTTTTCCTGAAGGATTTCGGGGCCGGCGTCGACCTCGCGGAAGTATTCCTTGAGGTCCATACCTGCAGTCCACGACTCACCGGCCCCGGTCAGCACCAGCACGCCGGCGTCGGCGTCCTGCTCCAGGGTTTCCAGCACGTCGACCATTTCCCGGTTCAGGGTGGGGCTCATGGCATTGCGTTTTTCCGGGCGGTTGAGGGTTACCCAGGCGATGCCCGACTCCAGTTCGACCTTCACGGTGGTCCAGCGGCCTTCGTATTTGCTCATGGTTCTGCACTCTTGTTGTTCGAGGTGGTGACCATAAAACTAATCCGGCAAATTAGTTATGTCAATTAACTATTATGAAAATTATCTTTGCCTTCCAGCCGGTTGAGAAGCTTTTTAGCCTGAGCTTCACTAGCCGGATTGAGCCAGCGCAGGCAAACTGGGTAACTTTCTTACTCATGACACAGGAGCATGCAATCCGATGGCAAGGTCTGCCCGAACCGACGACACCGCTTCCCTGCCCACGCCCCCTGGCGACACGGTCCTTGAGGACCTGCTCGGTTACGCGTTGCGCCGCGCCCAGCTGAAGCTGTTCCAGCACCTGATCAGCCGGCTGGCGGCCTACGACCTGCGCCCGGCGCAGTTCTCTGCGCTGGCGATCATCGAGCAGAACCCTGGCCTGATGCAGGCGGACCTGGCGCGTGCCTTGGCGATCGAGCCGCCGCAGGTGGTGCCGCTGCTGAACAAACTGGAAGAGCGTGCGCTGGCCGTGCGTGTGCGGTGCAAGCCGGACAAGCGCTCTTACGGGATTTTCTTGAGCAAGTCGGGCGAAGCGATGCTCAAGGAGCTCAAACAGATCGCCAGCGACAGCGATCGGGAGGCTACTGGCAGCCTTGAAGAAGCCGAGCGCACGGAGCTGCTGCGGCTGCTGACGAAAATTTACAAGGAATAGGGCCATTCATCCGCAAACCATTAAATGGATCCATTAGACGCACGATAATCGCAAGGCCTCCAATTTTTGTTGGGATATACCATTGACCAGCCTTTCAGATCAGGTCTTAATGGATCCATTAGATAACAACAACAATCGGAGGTCCTCCATGTACCCGAAAAATACCTGGTACGTCGCCTGCACCCCTGACGAAATCGCCGAGAAGCCCTTGGGCCGGCAGATTTGCGGGGAAAAGATCGTGTTTTACCGCGCCAACGAAAACCGCGTCGCCGCCGTAGAAGACTTTTGCCCGCACCGCGGCGCGCCCTTGTCGCTGGGCTTTGTCGAAAACGGCAACCTGGTGTGCGGCTACCACGGGCTGGTCATGGGCTGTGATGGCAAGACCGTCGCCATGCCGGGCCAACGGGTGCGGGGTTTCCCCTGCAACAAAGCCTTCGCCGTGGTCGAGCGCCATGGCTTCATCTGGGTCTGGCCCGGTGACCAAACCCAGGCTGACCCCGCCCTGATCCCGCAGCTGCCGTGGGCGGCCAGCGACGAATGGGCCTATGGCGGCGGGTTGTTCCACATCGGTTGCGATTACCGCCTGATGATCGACAACCTCATGGACCTCACCCATGAAACCTATGTGCACGCCTCCAGCATCGGCCAGAAGGAAATCGACGAGGCGCCCCCGGCCACCACGGTGAGCGGCGACGAAGTGGTCACCGCCCGGCACATGGAAAACATAATGCCCCCGCCCTTCTGGCGCATGGCCCTGCGCGGCAACGGCCTGGCCGATGACGTGCCGGTGGACCGCTGGCAGATCTGCCGCTTCACCCCGCCCAGCCATGTACTGATCGAGGTGGGCGTGGCCCATGCCGGCCACGGCGGCTACCACGCCCCGACCGAGCACAAGGCCTCGAGCATCGTGGTCGATTTCATCACCCCCGAGAGCGACACCTCGATCTGGTACTTCTGGGGCATGGCGCGCAATTTTGCCGCCCACGATCAGGCCCTGACCGCGAGCATCCGCGAAGGCCAGGGCAAGATTTTCAGCGAAGACCTGGAAATGCTCGAACGCCAGCAGCAGAACCTGCTCGCCTACCCCGAGCGCAACCTGCTCAAGCTCAACATCGACGCCGGCGGCGTGCAGGCGCGCAAGGTGCTGGAGCGGCTTATCGCCAAAGAGCACGCGCCCCAACCGCACGTGATCGCCACCCACACCACCCCCGCCTGAGGAGCCCGCGCCATGATCGATGCCGTAGTGGTATCCCGCAACGACGAAGCCCAGGGCATCTGCAGCTTCGAGCTGGCGGCCGCCGATGGCAGCCCACTGCCGCCCTTCAGCGCCGGCGCGCACATCGATGTGCACCTGCCGGACGGGTTGGTGCGCCAGTATTCCCTGTGCAACCACCCCGCAGAACGCCACCGCTACCTGATCGGCGTGCTCAACGACCCCGCCTCACGCGGCGGTTCGCGCAGCCTTCACGAGCAGGTGCAGGCTGGCCACCGCCTGCGCATCAGCGCCCCACGCAACCTGTTCCCGCTGGCCCAGGGCGCCCGGCGCAGCCTGCTGTTCGCCGGTGGCATCGGCATCACGCCCCTGCTGTGCATGGCGGAGCAACTGGCCTGCAACGGCGACGATTTCGAATTGCACTACTGTGCACGCTCCAGCGACCGCGCAGCCTTTGTCGAGCGCCTGCGCGCCGCACCCTTCGCTGACCGCCTGTTCGTACATTTTGACGAGCAGCCGGAGACCGCCCTGGACATCGCCCAAGTGCTGGGCAGCCCGCAGGGCGATGTGCACCTTTACGTGTGCGGGCCTGGCGGCTTCATGCAGCACGTGCTGGACACTGCCAAGCAGCTGGGGTGGCAGCAGGCCAACCTGCACCGTGAGTACTTCGCCGCAGCGCCGGTTGCAAACAGCGACGACGGCAGCTTCTCGGTGCAGGTAGGCAGCACCGGCCAAGTGTTCGAGGTGCCGGCCGACCAGAGCGTGGTGCAGGTGCTGGAACGCCACGGCATCGAGATCGCCGTCTCCTGTGAACAGGGTATATGCGGCACCTGCCTGACGCGTGTGCTGCAGGGCACGCCAGAGCACCGCGACCTGTTCCTCACCGAGCAGGAACAGGCCCTGAACGACCAGTTCACGCCGTGCTGTTCGCGGGCGAAGACGCCCCTGCTGGTACTGGACCTGTAAAACGCCTCAGGACGGGGGCAGGATCACCTTCATGCCCTCGTCCGCCGTGGCCGCGCCAAAGGTTTCGGCATAGCGCAACGTGGCATTGGCATGTTCGCGCATGATCGCCTCGGCGCGGGCACCCTGGCCGTGGGTGAGCGCATCGAACACCGCATGGTGCTGCATGTGCGCGAAGTTGAAGCGCCGGAATTCACGGGCAAGGTCGTGACGGTCCACCGCCAGCGCAGTGACCGAAGCGAACGGCAAGTGGTCGTTGCGCGCCAGGGCATCGGCGATGGCCGGGTTGTGGCTGGCCTCGACGATCACCTGGTGAAAGCGCATGTTCAGGTCGTGATAGGCGTGCAAGTCTTCTTCGGTCACATACCCCTTGTTGAACAACAGGTCGCCTTCGACCAGGCAGCGCTGCAGCGCCTCGCGCGCCGCGGGCAGCAGGCCGCGCTCAGCGGCCTGGCGGGCAGCCAGGCCTTCGAGCACACCGCGTACCTCCACAGCACCGGCAATGTCGTCGGCGCTGACCGAACGCACCTGGAAGCCACGGCCGCCGCAACGCACCAGCAGGCCCTCCTGCTCCAGGGTTCGAAACGCCATGCGTACGGGCATGCGTGAGACGCCGAAACGTTCGGCGGTAGGCACTTCCATCAGCCGCGCGCCAGCCGCCAGTTCGCCCGAGGCGATCATCTTGCGCAACGCGATCAGCACCATTTGACCGGGCTTGCTCATCCAGGGAGGTTCCAGAGACAGAAGCGCCAATCATACCGCAAGCGCGGGCGCGCTTGGCGGCCTGTGACACCTGCCCTGTTCAGGCTACGATGGTACTTCGTCCTTCGGAGCCCAGCAGCGCCATGCCCAGAACGAGCAAAGTCACCGACCCGTCCTACGAGTTGATGGACGATCACGAGGGCGACTCTCTGATCTACCGCCAGCATGGCTTTCCCAGCCCGCTGGTGCGCTGGCATTTCCACAAGGAATACGAACTGCACCTGATCGTGGCCAGCACCGGCAAAGTGTTCATCGGCGACTACATCGGCAGCTTCGCGCCGAACACGCTTTTCCTCACAGGGCCCAACCTGCCGCACAACTGGATCAGCCAGGCCGGCCCCGGGGAGGTATTCAGCCAGCGCGACATGCTGGTCAATTTCACGGACGAGGTTCTGCACAGCGGCAGCCGGGCATTTTCTGAACTGCACCAGCTCAGCCCGTTGCTGGCCCGCGCACACTACGGCATCGAGTTCCGTGACCCCGCGCTGATCGCCGAGAGCCGCCGATTGTTGCAACGCATCGCGCACAGCCGCGGCATGACCCGCCTTGGATACTTTTTTATCCTCATGGAGCAGCTGGCCGGCTGCGAGGACTACCAGTTGTTGTCCACGGTCACCTCCTCGCACCTGGCTGACGAGCACAACGTCGAGCGCATCAACCGGGCGGTGAACTACATCTTCCAGCACTACGCTCAGGACTTGACCCAGAACGAAGTGGCCGAGCACCTGGGCATGACCCCCACCTACTTCTCACGCTTCTTCAAACAGGCGGCAGGGCGGGGTTTTGTCGAGTTCGTCAACCGCCTGCGGGTCAGCAAGGCCTGCGAACTGCTGGCCAAAAGCGACCTGCCGGTGACCGGGGTGTGCTTCGAATCAGGCTTCAGCAACCTGTCCAATTTCAACCGGCGCTTTCAACAGCTCAAAGGCATGACCCCCTCCGACTATCGCAGCCTGGTGATCCAGCGGCTGACCGAGCAGAACCATCACTGAGCGCAACAACTGCAAAAAAGTATCAGCCAGCGTGCAGCCCAAGCTTTGTCGGCAGCGCCACGCGGGGGTGTAATCAGCGCCAGCGACACAAAAATAATAATGTCTTCCGTGCCGTCAGCCGGCCCGGTAAGGGAGTTCATAGATGAACGACGCGATCAAGGCCTGCCTGGCCGCTGCCTGCCTCAGCCTGCCGCTAATGGCCCAGGGCGCCGAAACGCTGACCATCGCCACGGTCAACAACAACGACATGATCCGCATGCAGCGCCTGGCCAAGGTGTTCGAAGAGCAGCACCCGGACATCAGGCTCAAGTGGGTCGTGCTTGAAGAAAACGTGCTGCGCCAGCGCCTGACTACCGACATCGCCACCCAGGGCGGGCAGTTCGACGTACTGACCATCGGCATGTACGAAGCCGCACTGTGGGGCGCCAAAGGCTGGCTGGAGCCGATGAAGGACCTGCCGGCCGATTACAACCTCGACGACGTGTTCCCGTCTGTGCGCAATGGCTTGTCGGCCAACGGTACGCTGTACGCCCTGCCCTTCTACGCCGAAGCCTCGATCACCTACTACCGCAAAGACCTGTTCCAGAACGCTGGGCTGAGCATGCCCGAGCAACCGACCTGGACCCAGCTGGGTGAATTTGCCGCCAAACTCCACCACCCCGACCAGGGCCAGTACGGCATCTGCCTGCGCGGCAAGGCCGGCTGGGGCGAGAACATGGCGCTGATCGGCACCGTGGCCAATGCCTTTGGCGCACGCTGGTTCAACGAACAGTGGCAGCCGGAATTCACCGGCAGCGCGTGGAAGAACGCGCTGAACTTCTACGTCGACACCTTGAAGCAGTACGGCCCGCCAGGCGCGTCGAGCAACGGCTTCAACGAGAACCTGGCACTGTTCAACAGCGGCAAGTGCGCGATGTGGGTCGATGCCAGCGTTGCCGGCTCGTTCGTCACCGACAAGACCCAGAGCAAGGTCGCCGACCAGGTCGGCTTCACCTTTGCGCCAAAAGAGGTCACCGACAAGGGCGCCTCGTGGCTGTATTCCTGGGCGCTGGCCATCCCCAGCAGCTCCAAGGCCAAGGACGCGGCGAAGGCCTTCAGCACCTGGGCCACGTCTGAAGCCTACGGCAAACTGGTGGCCGACAAGGAAGGCGTGGCCAACGTGCCACCAGGCACCCGCGCCTCTACCTACAGCGACGCCTACCTGGCCGCAGCGCCGTTCGCCAAGGTGACGCTGGAGTCGCTCAAGCGCGTTGACCCCAACCACCCCACGCTCAAGCCCGTGCCGTACGTGGGTATTCAGTTGGTGACCATCCCCGAGTTCCAGGCCATTGGGACGCAGGTCGGCAAGCTGTTCTCCGCCGCCCTGACCGGGCAGATGAAGGTCGACCAGGTGCTTGCCGCCGCCCAGCAGTCCACCGAACGCGAGATGAAGCGCGCCGGTTATCCCAAGTAGCCCACCCGTGGCCTGAGCCGCGCCAACGCCTGGCGCGGTGACGGCTGCCGTCCGCCCTTTTCGCTGCACACGGAGTCGCCATGGACACTTCGGCCCTCGATACCCCGACCCTCGCCACCGCACGCCCCGGCAAACGCCGCGTCGGCCCGGGCTGGTTCCTGGTCAGCCCTTCGGTGGCGCTGCTGCTGTTGTGGATGGTCGTACCTTTGGGCATGACCCTGTATTTTTCGCTTATCCGCTACAACCTGCTGTACCCGGGCGAAAATGCATACGTAGGCCTGGAGAACTTCGCGTACTTCGTCACCGACCCAGGCTTCATGCCCGGCGCCCTGAACACCCTGACCCTGGTCGGCAGCGTGCTGGCGATCAGCGTGGTGTTCGGCGTGCTCATCGCGGCGCTGCTGGAGGCCGGCGAGTTCTGGGGGCGCGGCGTGGTGCGGGTGCTGCTGATTTCACCGTTCTTCATCATGCCCACGGTCAGCGCGCTGCTGTGGAAGAACCTGATATTGCACCCGGTGTCGGGCATCCTCGCGGCCGTGTGGCGGCTGTTCGGCGCGCAGCCGGTGGACTGGCTGGCGCACTACCCGCTGCTGTCGATCATCCTGATCGTCTCCTGGCAGTGGCTACCGTTCGCCATCCTGATCCTGATGACCGCCATGCAGTCGCAGGACCTGGAACAGAAAGAAGCCGCGCGCCTGGATGGCGCCGGGCCGCTGGCGATCTTCTGGCACCTGACCCTGCCGCATCTGGCCCGCCCGATTGCCGTGGTGGTGATGATCGAGACCATCTTCCTGCTGTCGGTGTTCGCCGAAATCTTCACCACCACCAGCGGAGGCCCGGGCTATGCGTCCACCAACCTCGCCTACCTGATCTACAACCAGGCGCTGCTGCAGTTCGACGTCGGCATGGCCTCGGCCGGCGGCCTGATCGCCGTGCTGATCGCCAACATCGCCGCCATCGTGCTGATACGGATGATCGGCAAGAACCTGACAGAGCGCCGCTGAGGAGCCCGCCATGCTGCCACTCAAGCAAACCCGCCGCCTGCGCGACGCATTGATCGGCCTGCTGTGCTGGGGCATCGCCCTGGTGATCTTCTTCCCGATCCTCTGGATGCTGCTGACCAGCTTCAAGACCGAGCTCGACGCCTTCGCCACACCGCCACAGTTCATCTTCGCGCCAACGCTGGAAAACTACCTGCACATCAACGAGCGCAGCGACTACTTCGCCTACGCCTGGAATTCGGTGCTGATCGCCTTCTCGGCGACCGCGCTGTGCATGCTTGTCGCAGTGCCGGCGGCCTACTCCATGGCCTTTTTCGAAACCCGCCATACCAAGCGCACGCTGCTGTGGATGCTGTCGACCAAGATGCTGCCGCCGGTGGGCGTGCTGATGCCGATCTACCTGCTGGCCAAACAGTTCGGCCTGCTCGACTCGCGCCTGGCGCTGATCATCGTCTACACCCTGATCAACCTGCCGATCGTGGTGTGGATGGTGTACACCTACTTCAAGGACATCCCGGTGGACATCCTTGAAGCCGCGCGCCTGGACGGTGCCGGCACCTGGCAGGAAATCGTCCGAGTGTTGCTGCCGATCGCCCGCGGCGGGCTGGCCTCGACCGTGCTGCTGTCGTTGATCCTGTGCTGGAACGAGGCGTTCTGGTCGCTCAACCTGACCTCTTCGGCTGCCGCCCCACTGACCGCGCTGGTGGCTTCCTACTCAAGCCCGGAGGGGCTGTTCTGGGCCAAGCTCTCGGCCGTCTCGACCCTGGCCTGCGCGCCCATCCTGATTTTCGGCTGGATCAGCCAGAAGCAGCTGGTGCGCGGCCTTTCGTTCGGCGCCGTTAAATGAACCGGCTCCCCCACGACACCTGCTCAATCACCCCTATTGCGGGCTGCCGCAGAGGACATTCGCCATGGCTGACCTGAAGATCCGCAACCTGCACAAAGGCTTCGATGGCCACGCCATCATCAAGGGCATCGACCTGGAGGTGCGCGACCGTGAGTTCGTGGTGTTCGTCGGCCCGTCCGGGTGTGGCAAGTCGACACTGCTGCGGCTGATCGCCGGCCTTGAGGAGGTCAGCGGCGGCCACATTACCCTGGACGGCGTCGACATCACTGACACCGCCCCGGCCAAACGCGACCTGGCCATGGTGTTCCAGACCTACGCGCTCTACCCGCACATGACCGTACGCAAGAACCTGTCGTTCGCCCTGGACCTGGCCGGCGTGGACAAGCGTGAGGTGCAGGCCAAAGTCGACAACGCCGCGCGCATCCTCGAACTGCAACCGCTGCTTGAACGCAAACCCCGCCAACTGTCTGGTGGCCAGCGCCAGCGGGTGGCGATCGGCCGGGCGATCGTGCGCAACCCAAAGATTTTCCTGTTCGACGAGCCGCTGTCGAACCTTGACGCCGCCCTGCGCGTGCAGATGCGCCTGGAGCTTGCGCGCCTGCACAAGGAGCTGGCTGCGACCATGATCTACGTGACCCACGACCAGGTCGAAGCGATGACCCTGGCCGACAAGGTGGTGGTGCTCAACGGCGGGCGCATCGAGCAGGTCGGCTCGCCGCTTGAGCTGTACCACCACCCGGCCAACCTGTTCGTCGCAGGCTTTCTAGGCACCCCGAAAATGGGCTTTTTGCGCGGCCACGTGAGCCACAGCCAGGGCACATCGTGCGAGGTCACCCTTGAATGCGGCGCCCGTGTCAGCCTGGCACTGTGCACAGACGGCCTGCCCGCTGGCAGCCCCGTGACGCTGGGCATCCGCCCGGAGCACCTGAACATCGCCAGCGCCGGGCACGGCACACCCGGCTTGCTGCAGGTTACCGCCGACGTCAGTGAGCGCCTGGGCAGTGACAGCTACTGCCATGTACGTGCCGGCTCCGGGGAAATGCTCACCGTACGGGTGCGCGGCGACTTTGCGCCGGCCTTCGGCGAGCCCCTGGAACTGGCCTTCGACCCAGGCCACTGCCACCTGTTCGACAGCAACGGCCAAGCCCTGGACAAACGCCTGCAGCAAGCGGCCTGAGGACGTACACGATGAAACTCGACCCGCACCACCTCGACCTGCTGGCGCCCACGGTCGCCCGCCCTTCCTACGCGCCCTCGCAGCTGCGCCAGGGCATTGTGCACATTGGCGTAGGTGGGTTTCACCGTGCCCATCAGGCGGCCTACACCGACGCCCTGATGAACCGCGGCGAAGGCCTGGACTGGGCCATCTGCGGCGCCGGCCTGCGCAGCGAAGACCGCGCCATGCGCGACGCCCTGGCGGCGCAGGGCTACCTGTACACCCTGTTCGTGCTGGACGACCGACCCGACACCGAAGTGCGGGTGATCGGTGCCCTCAATGACATGCTCTTGGCCGAGGACGATGCCCAAGCGCTGCTGGCCAAACTGGCCGAGCCCGGCGTCCGCATCGTCTCGCTGACCATCACCGAAGGTGGCTACTGCATCGACGACAGCACCGGCGAGTTTCGCGCCGACCTGGCGCAGGTCCGGCACGATCTGGCCAACCCGCAGGCCCCGCAAGGCGTGTTCGGCTTTCTCTGCGAAGCCCTGCGGCGGCGCCGCGAGGCCGGCGTGGGGCCGTTCACGGTGATGTCCTGCGACAACCTTCCGCACAATGGCGCGGTCGCGCGCAAGGCCCTGCTGGCCTTTGCCCGGCTACTCGACCCGGACCTGGCCCACTGGATAGGCGAGAACGTGAGCTTCCCCAACGCCATGGTCGATCGCATCACGCCAATGACCACCAGCGACCACCGCCAACGACTGTTCGAGCGCCACGGCGTCGAGGATGCCTGGCCGGTGGTGTGCGAGCCGTTCCTGCAGTGGGTGGTGGAAGACAAATTCGTAGCCGGGCGCCCGGCTTGGGAAAAGGTCGGTGTGCAGTTCACCGACGACGTCACGCCCTATGAAGAAATGAAAATCAAGCTGCTCAACGGCAGCCACCTGGCACTGACCTACCTGGGCTTCCTGCAGGGCTACCGCCTGGTCCACGAAACCCTTGCCGACCCACTGCTGCGCCGCTACATGCGCACGTTCATGGACCTGGACGTGACCCCGCAACTTGCCCCGGCGCCGGGCATCGACCTGGAACGCTACAAGGACAGCCTCACCGAGCGCTTCGCCAACCGCGCCATCGCCGACCAGCTGGAGCGGGTGTGCTCGGACGGCTCATCGAAGTTTCCCAAGTACATCGTCCCCACCGCCAACCAGCTGATTGCCGAGGGCCAGCCGCTGGACCGCGTGGCCCTGGTGGTAGCGGCCTGGGCCCTGTACCTGGGCGGGGTAGACGAACAGGGCAGCGCCTATGCCATCCCCGACCCACGCGCGGCCCAATGCCAGGCACGGGTGGTGCAGCGTGACGGGCTGGCTGCCCGGGTGCTGGGCGACGAAACGATATTTGGCACGGTCATCCCCGCCTCCGGTGCCTTCGTCAGCGCTTTCGAGCGCCTGTATGACAGCCTGTGTGAGGTTGGCGTGAGCGAGACGCTGCGCCGAGTGCTTGGCGACTGACCCGGAGCACACGCAATGGACGGACTGTTTCTCGGCATTGATTGCGGTACCCAGGGTACCAAGGCGCTGGTGCTGGACGCCGGCAGCGGCCGGGTGCTGGGCCTTGGTAGTGCCGCGCACGCGCCTGCACGGGGCCGCGACGGGCGCCGCGAGCAGGACCCGGCCGACTGGCTAGCCGCCCTGCACACGGCAGTCGCTGGCGCGCTGCATGAGGCCGGCGTCGATGGCCAGGCCATCCGTGCGCTGGCGGTATCCGGCCAGCAGCATGGCCTGGTGATGCTGGACGCCCAAGGCCAGGTACTGCGCCCGGCCAAGCTCTGGTGCGACACCGAAACCACGGCAGAAAACCAGGCACTGCTGAACGCGCTCGGCGGCCCGCAAGGCTCGATCGAACGCCTGGGGCTGGTGATTGCGCCGGGTTATACCGTATCCAAGCTGCTGTGGAGCAAACGGCACTTCCCCGACCTGTTCGCCCGCCTGGCCCATGTGCTGCTGCCCCACGACTACCTCAATTACTGGCTGACAGGCCGCGCCTGCAGCGAGCCGGGCGATGCGTCTGGCACCGGTTACTACAACGTGCACCACAACACCTGGGCAACCGATGTGCTGCAACACATCGAACCGGGCGAGCGCCTGCTGGCGGCACTGCCCGAGCTGCTCGCCCCCGGCGACTGCGTCGGCCCGCTGCGCGAGCAGGCCGCCGCAGGCCTGGGGCTGAACCCTCACGCCTGGGTGGCCACCGGCGGCGGCGACAACATGCTCAGCGCCATCGGTACCGGCAATATCAGCCCTGGCATGATCACCCTCAGCCTGGGCACCTCGGGTACCCTGGCAGCTTACGCCGACCATGCCCAGTTCAACCCCAAGGGTGAGGTGGCGAACTTCTGCGCCTCCAGCGGTGGCTGGCTGCCCTTGGTCTGCACGATGAACCTGACCAACGCCTGCGCGCTGGTGGGTGACCTGCTGGAGCTTGACCTCACCCGCTTCACGGCCCTCGCCGCGCAAGCGCCGCTTGGCGCCGACGGCTTGTTGATGCTGCCGTTTTTCGATGGCGAACGCGTACCGGCGCTGCCCACTGCCAGCGCCAGCCTGCATGGCATGACCAGCGCCAACCTGACCCGCGCCAACCTGTGCCGGGCCGTACTCGAAGGCACTTGCTTCAGCCTGCGCTATGGCCTGGACCTGCTGCGCGCCAGCGGCCTGCAGGGCAGCGAAATCCGCCTGGTGGGCGGGGCGGCAAAAAGCGAGCTGTGGCGCCAGGTACTGGCCAATCTGCTCGGCCTGCCAGTGGTGTGCCCGCGCCAGACCGAAGCCGCCGCGCTGGGGGCGGCAATCCAGGCTGCCTGGAGCCTTGGCCGCCAACTGGGCCACGGCGACAGCCTGCAGGCCCTGTGCGAACGCTGCGTCGAGCTGGACGAAAGCACCCGCACCCTGCCCGGCCTGGCGCAACAGGCCGCCTACGGCGTGGCCTACAGACGCTACCTGGATCACCTGCCTGTGCACTGATCGCGGTACTGTCCTTACTCTTTTCTGTTTGGGAGAACTTCATGTATCTGGTATGTGGCGAGGCGTTGTTCGATGTCTTCAGCCTGGCAAACAGCCCGCGCACCTCAGAGCTGGGCTTTAGCGCAATTGCTGGCGGCTCGCCGTTCAACGTCGCCGTCGGCCTGCGCAGGCTGGGCGTTGCCGCAGGCTTTTTCGGCGGGTTGTCCAGCGACCACCTCGGCGCGCGCCTGCGCCGGGTACTGGAGGAAGAAGGCGTAAATTGCCAGCACCTGGTGACCAGCGATGCACCCACCACCCTGGCCATGGTCGGCCTGGATGCTAACGGCTCGGCGCAGTACCAGTTCCGCGGCGAAGGCTGCGCCGACCGGCAGGTGCGGCTTGAGCATCTGCCGGTACTGGATGAGAGCGTGCGCGGGCTGCACGTTGGGTCATACACACTGGTGGTGACACCCGTGGCCGACACGTTGCTGGCACTGGTGGAACGCGAACGCGACCAGCGGTTGATCAGCCTGGACCCGAACGTGCGCCTGAATCCCCAGCCTGATGTGGCGCTGTGGCGCAGGCGCGTTGAAGCGTTTGCCGCGCATGCACATTTGATCAAGGCCAGCGAGGAAGACCTGCAGGTGCTGTACCCGGGGCGCGACACTGGCGAGGTAGCCCGTGGCTGGTTGAACGAGCGCTGCCGGCTGGTGTTCGTGACCCACGGGGCTGAGGGTGCCAGCGTGCATTGTGCGCACGGGTCGTGGCACCGGCCGGCGGACAGCTCACTGCCGGTTCGCGACACCGTGGGGGCCGGGGATACGTTCCAGGCGGCCGTGCTGGCCTGCCTGGTTCGGCTGGGTGCGGACAGCCCGATGGGTGTGGCGATGCTGGCGCGCGACACGGTCGATGCGATGCTGGCCTACGCCATTGGGGCGGCTGCGGTGACCTGTTCAAGGGCCGGGCCGGACCTGCCGTTTGAAAGCGAGCTTTCCTGCATGCCTCAGGCCATCGGTACCTCGGGCTGATTGCGGGTCAGGGTTTGTGCTGCTTCATCGTTTGCCGATGCAGGGCAATGAACGGCGCCTCCGCCGGGTCGATGCGGTCCATTTTCGCGGCGATGCGGTGCCAGTACGGATACTGCGGCGCGATCCGCGTCACCCGCTCGATCTGCTCAAGGTCTTGGCCTGTCAGCACCAGCTCCACCGCCTGCAGGTTGTCGTGCAACTGCTCGGCGGTGCGGCCCGCCGTGATGACACTGGTGATGCCTGGTCGGTCCTTGAGCCAGGCCAGGCACACCCGCGCCGGTGAGCAGCCATGCCGGCGCCCCACCTCGATCAGCGCCTCGATGATGTCGTAGGCCCGCTCCTTGTCATGCACGTAGGGTTCCGGCCAATCGTTGCCTTGGCGGGTACCGGCCGGCGTCTGTTGCCCGCGCCGCACCTTGCCGGTCAGCAAGCCCTCCCCCAGCGGCCCCCACACCAGCGTGGCAAGGCCCTGGTCGAGTGCCATCGGCAGCAGTTCATACTCCGCTTCACGGGCTTCGGGGGTGTAGTAGATCTGCTGGGAAACCGGCTGCTGCCAGCCGTTGAGCCGCGCACTGCCGAGGGTTTTCATCATCTGCCAGGCGGTGTAGTTGGACGTGCCGAAGTAACGCACCTTGCCGCTTTGCACCAGGTGCTCAAGGGCGGCCAGGGTCTCTTCCACAGGCGTGATGCCGTCCCAGTTGTGGATCTGGTAGAGGTCGATATGGTCGGTGCCCAAGCGCTTGAGGCTGGCTTCGCAGGCGCGGATCAGGTGATAGCGCGAAGCGCCGCTGTCGTTGGGGTTGTCCCCCATCGGGCTGCGCGCCTTGGTGGCGAGGATGACCGATTGGCGCCGCTCACCCAGCGCCTGGCCGACGATTTCTTCGGCTAGGCCGTGGGAGTACAGGTCTGCCGTGTCGACCAGGTTGACCCCGGCGTCGAAGGCCATGTCGAACATGCGCCGGGCCAGTGCCACGTCCACGCTGCCGGTTTTCTCGAATGCGCCACGCCCGCCGAACGGGACCGTGCCGACCACCAGTTCAGAAACCAGCAGGCCAGTGTTGCCGAGTGCGCGGTACTTCATGGGTAGTGCCTCCAAATGCGAACGACTTGGAAGTACCGACGGGATGGATTGCTGAAACGTTCAATCTGATTGGTTACCCGCGGGGTGGGCGGCGAAGCGTTTCAGGGCTGCTGCGCAGCCCATCGCCGGCAAGGCGGCTCCTACACGGACCGCGCAGTTCAGGAGGCCTGCGCTGGACTGTGGGAGCTGGCTTGCCGGCGATGGGCCGCAAAGCGGGCCCAAATCGCTTAACGTCCAGGATTCACTCAGCGCCAGACGGGATACCGGGGCCGACGTACCGTCAGCTCTCATCTAGCAAAAAATGCATAAAAAACCGCATTGAAATTGCCAATCGTGCTGATGCGCAGGATCAATTTAGGGGGGCATCCCACGCTCATTATCCTCTGCGGGCGCATTCAAAACGCCCGATTGAGCCTATGGAGCTTCTCGATGACCCCTGTGCTAAAGCATTTCCAACCCGGCCGCCTGCTGGTTGCAGCAAGCCTGGCCGCCAGCCTGCTGACGATGTCCGTCCAGGCCGCGACCCTGACCCGCGACAGCGGTGCACCGGTTGGTGACAACCAGAATTCGCAAACGGCCGGCGCCAACGGCGCGGTGCTGCTGCAAGACGCCAACCTGCTGCAGAAGCTGCAGCGCTTCGACCGCGAACGCATTCCAGAGCGGGTGGTGCACGCCCGTGGTACCGGGGTGCACGGTGAGTTCACCGCCAGCGCCGACATCAGCGACCTGAGCATCGCCAAAGTCTTCCGCCCAGGTGAGAAGACACCGGTGTTCGTGCGCTTTTCTGCCGTGGTGCACGGCAACCACTCGCCCGAAACCCTGCGTGACCCACGCGGCTTCGCCACCAAGTTCTACACCGCAGACGGCAATTGGGACCTGGTAGGCAACAACTTCCCGACCTTCTTCATCCGCGACGCCATCAAGTTCCCGGACATGGTGCATGCGTTCAAGCCTGACCCACGCACCAACCTCGATGACGACTCCCGCCGCTTCGACTTCTTCTCCCACGTACCAGAAGCCACCCGTACCTTGACCCTGCTGTACTCCAACGAGGGTACCCCGGCCAGCTACCGCGAAATGGACGGCAACAGCGTGCATGCCTACAAGCTGGTCAACAGCGAAGGCCAAGTGCACTACGTGAAGTTCCACTGGAAGAGCCTGCAAGGCCAGAAGAACCTTGACCCCAAACAAGTCGAGCAGGTCCAGGGCCGTGATTACAGCCACATGACCAACGACCTGGTCAGCGCGATCAAGGACGGCAAGTTCCCCAAATGGGACCTGTACATCCAGGTGCTCAAGCCCGAAGACCTGGCCACGTTCGACTTCGACCCGCTCGATGCCACCAAGATCTGGCCGAACGTGCCAGAGCGCAAGATCGGCCAGATGGTGTTGAACCGCAACGTCGACAACTTCTTCCAGGAAACCGAGCAAGTCGCCATGGCGCCGTCGAACCTGGTGCCAGGTATCGAACCGTCTGAAGACCGCCTGCTGCAAGGCCGCCTGTTCGCCTATGCCGACACCCAGATGTACCGCATTGGCGCCAACGGCCTGAGCTTGCCGGTCAACCAGCCGCGCATCCCGGTCAATAACGTCAACCAGGATGGCCAGGCCAACGCGGGCCACACCACCACGGGGGTCAACTACCAGCCAAGCCGCCTGCAGCCGCGTGAAGAACAGGCCAGCGCCCGCTATGTGCCGACCCCGCTGGTGGGCAGCACCCAGCAGGCGAAGATCCAGCGCGAGCAGAACTTCAAGCAGACCGGCGAGCTGTTCCGCTCCTACAGCAAGAAGGAACAGACCGACCTGATCAACAGCCTGGGCCAGGCCCTGGCAGTGACCGACGAGCAAAGCCGCTACATCATGCTGTCGTTCTTCTACAAGGCCGATAGCGACTACGGTGCAGGCCTGGCCAAAGTGGCCAAGGCAGACCTCAAGCGCGTTCAGCAGCTGGCAGCGAAGCTGCAGGACTGATTGCAATGACTGAGCGGGCCGACGGCCCGCTCTTCCTTTGTAAGCAGGTAAACACCATGCACAAATGGATGATGGCAGCCGTGTGTGGCTTGCTGATTCTCACGGCCCAAGCACAAGAGCCACTGCCGCCCCAAGGGCAGCACACCAACACCGAGCAGCGGTTGCGCGATTACTTCTTCGGCGCCGCACGCCGCGGGGATGAGGCAATGCTCAAAACATTCATCCAGGCGGGCTACAACCTGGATACCTCTGACGAAAAGGGCTACACCGGCCTTATTCTGGCGGCCTACCACGGCCAGCGAGCGGCCGTGGAGCAACTGCTGGCGGCCGGCGCCGACCCATGCGCCCAGGACAAGCGGGGCAACACCGCACTGATGGGGGCGATATTCAAAGGCGAGGTGCGCATTGCCAGGCGGCTGATCGACGCCAAGTGCAACCCTGACCAGCGCAATGGCGCGGGGCAGACGGCCGCCATGTATGCGGCCATGTTTCAGCGCAAGGAATTGCTCGACGCGCTGGCCGCCCATGGCGCCGATATCGAAGCAACAGATGCACTGGGCAACAGCGTGCAAAGCCTGCAACAGGGTGAGCTCAACGGCGTATCGACGCAACGCTGAGGGCTGCGCATTCTGCAATGCCACCTGCCAGCACACCGCCAGGGAGCTGCGATAAGAAAATTGGATATCTCGTTAAGATAATCCCGCAGGCGCTAGCTGAACCGCAGGATTACAGTCGCCGTCACGCCGAAGTCCGGCGGGGTGATTTTTGCTGGGCCGTAACGCTTTCGAAGCCTTACCGGAACCAGACGGAACTCATACCAATACAAGAACAAAGGTGACCACCCATGCTCAAGACTCCTGTCGATGCCCCTGTCGATGTCAAAGACTGGATCGATAACCGCCCCATCGCTGCCTACCAGTGGCTGATCCTGTCGCTGTGTTTCCTGATCGTGCTGTTCGACGGCTTCGATGTCGCCGTCATGGGTTTTATCGCACCTTCGCTCATGCAGGACTGGGGGCTGTCGCGCACCGCCTTCGGCCCGGTGATGAGTGCCGGCATGGTCGGCCTGGCCATCGGCGCACTGACCGCCGGCCCGTATGCCGACCGGTTGGGCCGCAAGAAAGTGCTGCTGATCGCGGTCAGCGGTTTCAGCCTGCTGAGCCTGGCCTGCGCCTTTGCCCGCAACCCCTATGAGCTGGCCGTGTTACGGCTGCTGACCGGCATCGCCCTGGGTGCGGCCATGCCCAACTGCACCACCCTGCTCGCCGAATACCTGCCCACACGCAACCGCTCGCTGATGATCACCATCATGTTTACCGGTTTCAACATGGGCTCGGGGCTGGGCGGCTTTCTGTCCGCCTGGTTGATCCCTCATCACGGCTGGAAATCGGTACTGCTGGCCGGCGGCCTGCTGCCACTGGCCTTGCTGCCCTTGCTGTGGTGGCTGCTGCCAGAGTCCGCTCGCTTCCTTGCCGCACGCCAGGCGCCGGCCAGCCAGATTGCGTCAGCCTTGGCCAAGCTTGGCGGCCGCTTCGCTGCCGGCACCCGTTTTACCGTCAGTGAGCCGACCACACAGCACAAGGCACCGGCCCGGCAGCTGTTCAGCGAGCGCTACCGGTTTGGCACCCTGGCCCTGTGGCTGACCTATTTCATGGGCCTGCTGGTGATCTACCTGACCATGGGCTGGTTGCCGACCCTGCTGCGCGATGGCGGGCTGTCCATCGAGCGCGCCGCCACCATCACCGGCCTGTTCCAGATCGGCGGCGCAGTGGGCGCAATCGTGGTCGGCTGGATCATGGACCGGCGCAACCCCAACCGGGTCATCGCCATCGCCTATGCACTGGGCGGCCTGTGCATCGTCTCGCTGGGCGCCCTGAGCCTGGAGTCGAGCCTGCTGGTGGTCGGCGTGGCGGCTGCCGGCTTCTGCATGAGCGGCGCGCAAACCGGCCTGAACGCCTTCGCCCCTGGCTACTACCCAACCGAATTCCGCGCCACCGGCGTAAGCTGGATGCTCGGTATCGGGCGCTTCGGGGCCATTTTCGGCTCCCTCATCGGTGGTGCCGTGCTCAGCCTGGGGCTGGGCCTGCCACTGCTGTTCACCCTCCTCGGCCTGCCGGCATTCGCCGCTGCCCTGGCGATCCTGGCCAACGGCCACGCCCGGCTGCGCACGACCCCCGCAGTAACCGCGCCGTAACCTGTAACAGAGGACTTTCGCATGGCTCGTATCATTGGTGGCCTGGCCGTCTCCCACACCCCGACCATCGGCTTCGCCGTCGACCACGACAAACAGGAAGAAGCCGCCTGGGCGCCGATCTTCGAAAGCTTCGAGCCGATCCGCACCTGGCTGCAGCAGCGCCAGCCGGACGTGCTGTTCTACATTTTCAACGACCACGTCACCTCGTTCTTCTTTGACCATTACAGTGCCTTCACCCTGGGCGTGGACGAGCAATACGGCGTGGCCGATGAAGGCGGCAACCCACGGGACCTGCCGCCAGTAGGCGGCCATGCCGCGCTGTCGCGGCACATCGGCCAGAGCCTGATGGCCGATGAGTTCGACATGAGCTTCTTTCGCGACAAGCCGTTGGACCACGGCTTCTTCTCGCCCATGTCGGCACTGCTGCCCTGCGATGAAAGCTGGCCTGTACAGATCGTGCCGCTGCAGGTCGGTGTACTGCAGCTGCCGATCCCAACGGCGCGGCGCTGCTACAAGCTGGGCCAGGCGTTGCGCCGCGCCATCGAAAGCTACCCCGAGGACCTCAAGGTGGCGATCGTCGCCACCGGCGGGGTATCACACCAGGTGCATGGCGAGCGTTGCGGTTTCAACAACCCTGAGTGGGACGCGCAGTTCCTCGACCTGCTGGTCAACGACCCGCAGCGCCTTACCGAGATGACGCTGGCCGAGTACGCCACGCTCGGCGGCATGGAAGGCGCCGAGGTGATCACCTGGCTGATCATGCGTGGCGCGTTGTCTGCCAATGTCGAGCGCAAGCACCAGAGCTACTACCTGCCGTCGATGACCGGCATCGCCACCCTGCTGCTGGAAAACCGCGACCAGCCACTGCCGGCACCGGT
>NZ_MOMO01000229.1:0-372 GCF_009933855.1 Pseudomonas sp. SG-MS2
CAGCATGGCCAGCACGCTGGGGCTGGCCATGCTCTTTTCGATCAACTGGGCTGGCTTGTCGGCGGTGACCGGCGCCGCTTCACAACCACGGCAGCCGTAAACCTTGCGCACATGTTTGAGCACGCGGATCTGCATCGGCACGATATCGAGCTGCTCGCTGGTTTCCTCGCCAACCACATGTTTGCGGCAACCGCAGGCGCAGGTCAGCTCGTGCTCGGGCAAGTCGTGGATGACTTCGACACGTGGCAGGTCAGCCGACAACGGTTTGCGCTTGCCACGACGTTTGACTGGGGCAACGACTTCTTCGTCCGCATCCTCAACCACGGCCAGCAACGGCTCGCTTTCCGGCTCGTTGAACATTGCCAGTTGCGG
>NZ_MOMO01000229.1:457-992 GCF_009933855.1 Pseudomonas sp. SG-MS2
TGGGTGGCATAGGCTTCGTTGACTTCCTGCTCGCGCAAGCGTGCTTCGTAGGCCTCAAGCAACATCTGCTTGAGTAGTACGGGATCGTCTGGAAGGTTGTCGGGCAAGGAAATCATGCCCCGGATTATACCGGGTCAGGCAACGAAACGGGGTGTCAGAACCTGATGTGGACGGTTGCGCCAGAGGTCGAAGCCGTCGAGTAACCAGTTAAGTTCCTGGACGGTCAGGACGATGGCTTCGTCGGTGGCGTCGGGGGAAGTTTTGAAACGTTCGGCTTCGAGGCGCTTGAGCCAAAGGCAGAAGCCGTTGCGCTCCCAGTACAACACCTTGATGCGGTTACGGGCTTTATTGAGGAAGACGAAAAGTACGGGGTCGAACACGGCGACTTTGATGTCCAGCTCGACCAGGGCGGTGAGGCCGTCGATGGATTTTCGAAAATCCACAGGCTTGGGGTAGAGGTAAACCTTTTCGACTTTGCTGTCGGGACGCATCATGGCGGACTGGCTCCAGAAAGAAATCGGGAGCGCAGCATCGG